>NZ_JAUBVJ010000017.1:0-102381 GCF_036702785.1 Microcoleus sp. AR_TQ3_B6
AATTAATAATTAAATGGGGGCGAAAAATCAAAAACAAGGGTAATGCTTGTATCACAGTTTAAATGTGTAACAGCTTACAACCGTTTTTACTCGCTCTACTGGCACGCAAAACTGAATATAAAATCCATCTGCACCCTTGACTAGCCGCACCCGCTTGATTTGACTCGGAGCGTAAAAGCCTAACTCACGAGTGCCTTTCATTTTTACTCGCCCAATTCCGCACTTGTCGGTAAAGCTGATTGATTTTCTATCTTCTGAAAGCTTCCAATAATTGGTTTTGTACTCAACAGAAAAACAATTATTTTGGAACTTCGGAAACCCGACTTTTTTACCTTTGATTCCTTTTTTGACGTTTTCATTGAAGCGAGAAATACTAGCCCATGCTCTTTCTGCACTAGCTTGTCGAGCCATCGCGCCTAACTTGTTGGCAAAGTCAAATTCTTTAGCCCAAATCGCACAATACTTAGAAAGAGCGAACCATGATTTAGCTCCACCATCAATCCAAAGCCGGAGCGATTTGTTGCGAATGAATTGACAAATTCTAATCGCTTCATCTATCATAGGAATGGTTGGTTTTATCCAAAAACATGGAGAAAGTCCCCCTAGAAGGGGGAGGCTCTAACCCCATTTTTCTGGTAGTCTAATATTCAATCTCTTCGGCGCACTCAGTACCAAACACCCAGTCTTTCGGCTGTATTTACCCCGTTAGCAAAAATAATTTTGGTAGAAACCGGGTTTTTGTGGCCCAATCCTAATTTACTTATTTTCTAAATCTATGCCAGCCCCAAATTCGGACGATCGCACATACATCCCAAAAAACCCCCGCAACCTCAGCCGCCAACAATACGAGCGTTTAACCGCTGAAATGACCGCTCCCTACCGGCCTATGCGACAGTTTGTCTACGTAGCTTGCGGCGCTTCCGGCTTTATCGGCGGCTTGGTTTTCCTCGCTAAAATTGCCTCGGGCCGCGAAATTGGTTCGGCTTTGCCCAATTTTGCCCTCCAAGTCGGAGTGGTGGCTCTGATGGTGTTCCTGTTTCGCTGGGAGCAGCGCGCCCAGAGCCGATCCCCAAAGGGGAAGTAACAAAAATTTACAAATCGAGACAAAAATCTATCTGAGGCAAATAAAAGTTAGAAATATAAAGAAATTATTAGGAAATCCTGGTTTGCAATCGATCCCTGTCATACTTAAAGAGTGGGTTCAATTGGGGTCAGCAAATTTAAAGGCCCTAATCATAAACCGCTTGTAATTCGTTCAATTGGGGTCAGCCTTCATAAAGACCCTAAATATATAAAATAAATTTAAGCCCAGCGCCAGCCTTCACTTATAGAAGAGCTGGCGCTCGGCATTTTGCTAGGAGCGGGAGATTGGTAGATGTGTCACAGTCTAATTAGAAAAAGATGTTGGGATATTTTACTATGAGCAGGTCATTTTTCCAAGGGCGGTGGACGTTATTTTTAGCAGCAGGCGCGGGAATTGTATTTTACAGCAGTGCTGCGGCGGCTGCCGAAAAGGTAGTGCTCAAATACAGTGCGATCCGAATGACTTTACCAGTCAGCGAATTAGAAATTTTTGCAGAAACTGGGAAAATGTCGCCCGGGTTAGAAATGCTGCTGGGAAAGGCAAAAAAAGACCCGGAAGCGGTTCGCAGCAGTCTGACGAGACCGGTGAAAGTCAGTCAAAGCTTTTTGGATCGGACGCTCAACAGTAAGGTTGGGGAAATCATTCTCGATGAAGTGGGTCAGGTAATTCGCACTCCTTCGGGGAATGCAAATCGAGAAGCTTTGCGCGAGGCTTTGGTGCTGTCTGCAACTAATGATAACGATATTACGCTGCTGGAAGCGATGAAGAATTATCCGACTCCAGAAGTTTACGTGGAGGGCGATCGTTTAGTTGAAGCTTACGGCAAACTTGTAGCTTGGTCAGAACAATTGGGTGGCGTTTCAGAACGGCTGCAAGACCTTTTGAACAAGATTCGTCTGCCTAGATTGTAGCGGATTTTGTCAAGGAGGGTTGAGCCGTGCGATCGCGCTTGGGTTGCTGAACCTGCCTCAATTACAGGGGAGTCACATTTTATTGTGCAAAATTTGCCTAATTTGGGCACCTGTTTAAAAAAAGAATGCCACCCTAGACAAGCTCCAAACCTGACCGCAATCAGTCATTCCCAAATCTCAAAACTCAAATCGTATAACTTGGCCGTAAAATCTCTGTTTAGATAAATGTTACACAGTTTACCATAAATTGAGAGTGAGTATGCGTATTATTACTGAGAAAAGTATTTGAACCAAAAAATTCGGGCAAAAGCTTGTATATCCCACATAAACTGAGATACGATCGGGTGGACATTGCAGGTTATCTATCTTAAGATAGAGAAACGCTGTCAGAGTGAGGCGCTTGCGGAAAAACGGCTGGTCATAAGTAAGCTCATGCTATAACAAATGCCTTGGCCCAACGCATTCCCCAAAACTCTTGACTAAAAAAAGTTGAAAAAAAGGTCAGAGACTGCATTAATTAACAGGATCTCAAATTCAAATAAGATCTTACTTTTCAGGGGCCTACACATTCACTCGCTCGACTCTATGTACGGGGTAACACTAGCAATATGAACAACAATCCTATTCGTTCAAAAGACCGTTTTTTGGTTTTCGGTGCTCCCGCGATCGAAGATGCTGAAATTCAAGAAGTGGTCTCAACCATGAAAACAGGTTGGTTAGGTACAGGCCCAAAAGTAATGGCTTTTGAAAATGACTTCAAAGCTTACAAAGGTTCCCAGTACGCGATAGCTGTCAATTCCTGTACGGCGGCACTGCACCTGAGCATCCTCGCTGCTGCGTTACAACCGGGGGATGAAGTCATTACTACTCCAATGACATTTTGTGCCACAGTTAATGCGATTATTCACGCAGGCGCAACACCTGTACTGGCGGATGTAGATCCGGTGACCATGAATATTGACCCCGCTCAAGTCGAAGCTAAAATAACTTCAAAAACAAAAGCAATTTTGCCGGTTCATTTTGCCGGCCGTCCCTGTGACATGGATGCGCTTTGCGAGATTGCTCGCCGTCATAACTTGAAGTTAATTGAAGACTGCGCTCACGCGATCGAAACAGAGTACAAGGGACGGAAAGCAGGCACATTTGGCGACTTCGGATGCTTCAGCTTTTATGTTACAAAAAATATCACGACCGGGGAAGGAGGAATGATTCTCGTCGGCCGTCAAGAATACGCCGACAGGCTCAAAATTTTAGCGCTGCACGGTATGAGCAAAGATGCTTGGAAGCGCTTCGGAGACTCGGGTTACAAGCACTACCAAGTGGTGGAAGTAGGTTTTAAATACAATATGATGGACCTGCAAGCTGCGATCGGCCTTCATCAAATGAAACGAGTTGCTCCTTATTGGAAGCGGCGGGAGCAGATTTGGGAGCGCTACAACGAAGCATTTGCGGATCTGCCGATTACTTTGCCCGCGAACCCCGAACCGGATACAATTCATGCTTATCACCTGTACACCATTCTGGTAGATGAAGCCAAAGCAGGAATCAGCCGCGACGAGTTCCTCAACGCTATGAATGCTGAAAATATCGGTGTCGGCGTACATTACATGAGTATGCCGGAACATCCTATCTATCAAAAAATGTTTGGATGGCAGCCGGAAGACTATCCGAATGCGAGCTACATCGGACTGCATACAATTAGCTTGCCGATTTCGGCAAAATTAACAGATGCAGATGTCGAAGATGTAATTGCTGCTGTTAAAAAATGTTTGGCGATCGGCCAACCTCGCACTCGATTACAAGTGGCAGCCAGCTAAACCGCCTAGACTATTAGCAACAAAACAATGTGAGATATCTCCGGCTAGTCAGAATCTATTGAATGACCGCTCACATTCAGTACCCTAAAATTTTACACTCTCTCAACCTAGTGGGATTGGAGTTTTTGGTTGATACATCTTGACTTTTGGGTATCCCCCAAACTATAGTTGTAGCTATTAAAAGTTCTGAACGATTAAATCTATGGGGTGCCGAATGTGAGTCAAAATCCTTTGAACCTAGATTTTGTAAAGCGAGCATTTATTGAAATCACCGAAAATCTGTCCCCAAAAATTGGCATGGCGTGGGTGCTGCGGGCTAATCTTTTTTTCAGGAACAAACAACCGATTGTTTAGCATATTTCAATTTGCCGATTTGTTAAGAAAAAAAATTAATAATGAATAAACACATTGGCTACTTTATTCCTAAATTTCCCGGACAAACTCATACTTGGATATGGCGAGAATATCAAGCACTCCTCGAGCTTGGTATGACACCTCACATAATATCAACCCGCCGTTCTCGCACGAAAGTTATACATAGTTGGGAGGAGGAAGCCCAAAGTATGACTGATTATTTACTACCCTTGGAAATCAAAGATTTTGTTAACGTTCCTATAGAACTAATCAAAGCTGGCCCCATTGCGTGGTGGCGCTGCCTCAGTGTAATTGCTAATACTAAAAATATATCCTTTTCTCAAAGGCTTTACTATTTGGTATGGGTTGTTATGGGGGCTAAGCTAGCTTGGCTTGCCAGAACCCAGGGCTGGTCTCACGTCCACGTTCATTCCTGTGGCAATTCTGCTAATATTGCCCTATTTGCCTCAATACTTTCGGGCATCACTTACAGTATGGCTCTTCTCGGTCAGTTAGAAGATTTTGGGCCCAATCAAGAACAAAAATGGAAACATTCTGCTTTTGCTTCTGTAATGTCTGAACAACTCCTCAACTCTGTCAAAGATGAGCTGGCAGGCTTCTTGCCAAAGGATGTGAGGGTGTCACCAGTCGGTGTAAATCTGGATGAAGTTAAGCGTGAAACTCCCTATAGTCCTTGGCAGGAAGGCAGTCAATGCCGAATTTACACTTGCGGCCGTCTGAATATAGCGAAAGGACAAAAGTACCTGATTGAGTCAGTGAAGTTGCTTCGAGAACGAGGGTTTGACGTGCGCTTGCAGATTGCGGGTGAGGATGAAGAGGCTGGTAATGGCTACCGCAAAGTACTGGAGAAATTCATTGAAGAGCAATCAATGTCTGATTATGTTGAGCTGCTTGGTTCTGTCTCAGAAGAACGAAATCGCCAAGGTTATAAAGAGGCTGATATTTTTGTTTTACCCAGCTTAAAAGAAGGAATTTCTGTAGCGGTTATGGAAGCAATGGCTATGGAAACTCCTGTAGTAGTGACGCAGGTGGGTGGAATGGCGGAACTGATAGATAGCGGTGTTGACGGTATGCTAATCCCGCCGGAAAATCCCGAAAAAATGGCAGATACTATAGAAAAATTGCTAAAGGACAAAGAGTTAACATTGAGCCTGATTCAAAAA
The DNA here is from genome assembly GCF_036702785.1 of Microcoleus sp. AR_TQ3_B6. NCBI lineage: Bacteria > Bacillati > Cyanobacteriota > Cyanophyceae > Oscillatoriales > Microcoleaceae > Microcoleus > Microcoleus sp. AR_TQ3_B6. The sequence goes on from NZ_JAUBVJ010000017.1 coordinate 5,351, forward strand.
TCACGACAGAAGATTGCTGATAAATTCCACCATAGGCGTAGTGCTCAGATATTACTTGAATCCTTGGAGCAGATCAGCTAATTTTTGGAAGATTCAATCCGGTGATTTTTTAAGTTTTAATATCAATTCCGGCCCTCGGGGCCGGAATGATATCAAATCCTTGCTTCAAAAGTCGGGCTTAAAGTCGAATCAAGCTCGCAACAAATAATTCGCGCAATTTTCAGTTTTTTGACCCGCCCGTCAACAGTCAACAGTCAACAGTCAACAATCACGGACGGTGCAACCGGAATCGATATAGGTAGGTATCGATAACGTCCTAGCTCCTGAATAGAAGGAGCTAGGATATCTATATTAATTCTAAAACGCCCTTTGTTCAGAAAAATAGTGAAATTAACGCCGTGTTTCAAGTTGGTTTTAAACATGGGGCGATGGGAAGCTACTATCGGTTACAGCATTTGGCTTTGCTGCTGCTCAGTAAGCCAAAGTTTCTAAAGTTTCCCGCAGATAGGACCGCACCTGCTGATCGATGGTGGCATTTTGCTGCAGGCTGTCAAAATTGAGTTCTAGCTGCCAGCGTTGAAATCCTGAACTTGCGCCGATCGCGGATTTGAGACTGCCCCAGATTTCAGAATCTTCGCACAGCTCGATCGGCTCTGCGGCTTGAGGTTCTTGTGCGATCGGTAGATAATTAGCCATATTGTTATACCTCTGTTTTAATCCCCTGTAAGGATTGAAAGCTTACCTTGACACTCTCTATTATAGATTCTTCTCTCCCGATAGCCAATATAAAATATCCACAACCTGCGATGAAAAATTAAATATTAAGACTATTAATAATCTCAATCTGAGGAGGGGCATTACCTATTTTTTGCACAGCATACATCTGTACAAATTAAAGTAGCTTAAACTACAACTGTGCCCATTTTAATTTTTTATTTCACTTTTTTTCGCTCGACTGTTCGGGTAGAGATGTAACGCTCTTAGTGTCAGCAGGTTTTGGGTTGATAATACTGTCTGCTAACGAATTCTCTATGCCGGATGCTGGCCCAATTGACTCTGCGGGTGCAGCCACAGCTACAGTTGTCTCGCCTGCCAAAGCCGGCAAAAGTCGATCGACTTGCCAAGGCGCGATCGTAAAATCCTGCCGAATTTTTTCTAAAACATAAGGCTTTGTCGCTGCAAATTCTGATTCCGGCGTCAGCAAAACCGCCAGGACACTACTAGACACCTGCAAAAACAAATTGCTAGCTAAAAAAGCAGAAGCTGCCAACAACAATCCAGCCCACCGCCAGGAAGGAGGAAAGGGAGCCACCGAAGCCGCGAGGGGAGCAAATCGGTAGAGCTGCCACAAAAATAGTGCCAGCAAAACAGGCACAAATAGAGCGAGTCCTTTATTTAACTTAGTTTTAAACCGAGTCAGAATCCGGTGCTGCAAAGAAGTTAAATTCTGCGGTTTCACGGCCACAACTAAAATACTAAAAATGTAAAAAGGGCGGAACCACTGCATCCACAGCACAGGAAAAATACCTGCTACAGCCACTAAAAACATTTCTAACCAGACAGGGAGCAGGGGAGAACCCACTGCGAGTCCCAGCAAGCACAGTCCCAGGAAAATCGGCAGTGCAGCCGCCCCAGAAAGGTGAATCCACAAAAAAGGCTCTGACCAAAAAGAACGCACTTTAAATAGTTATGAGTTATGAGTTTTGATTTTTGAGTTTTGACAGCTAGGGACTCACTCTTGACCCAGAAACCCGCTGCGAATATTACATATCTAGCGGTTGTACCCAGCATTTTGGCAAGAAACTCGGTTGCTTTGCGTAAGTCTTATTTTAGTTTTGAATTTTGAATTTTCAGCAACAGGCAAAACGATTATGACGTTGTTAATTGCTGACATCTTTGCTTTTATTGCTTCTTCCTTCTCTCGCGACGATAACGAAAACCTTCTTCCTTCTTCCTTCTCTTTTAGATAACGAAAACCTTCTTCCTTCGGCTATAAGTTAAAAACAAAAGTTACGAGTGATGAGTTTGGGAGTATTGAGTGAAGAGAATAGTGGCGAGCGATCGGCAATTTAGTTGCCTTCACTCAAAACTTCTCTTCCAACCCAACACTCACAACTCAAAACTATTGAGATAGAGTCCGGCGCTTAGTAACCATCCGGTAGGCTTCAATAATATCGCCCTCCGCCCAGTCGCTAAACCCGCTCAAGGAAATGCCGCATTCAAAGCCAGCATTGACTTCCTTGGCATCTTCCTTCATCCGTTTGAGGGAGTCGAGGACACCTTCATAAACGACATTGTTGCCGCGGCGCACCCGCACCTTGCAGTTACGGATGACTTTGCCAGAGAGGACCATACATCCAGCGACAGCCCCGCGACCGATCGCGAAGACAGCGCGCACTTCGACTTGACCCAAAGGTTCTTCCACCAGTTCGGGTTCCAGCAGACCTTCCATCGCCCCTTGAATGTCATCCAAGAGGTTGTAGATAATGCTGTATTCCCGCACGTCTACGCCCGCTTGGTCGGCGGCGAGGCGAGCTTCGGTGGCCAGAGTAGTATTGAACCCGATAATCACAGCATTGCTGGCTGCAGCGAGGTCAATATCCGTTTCTGTAATTTCCCCAGGAGCCGATAGCAGCAGTCGGAGTTGAACTTCTTTTTGAGGAAGTTGAGTCAGAGCGCCGACAATTGCTTCGAGGGAGCCTTGGACATCTGCCTTCAAGATCAAGTTGAGTTCCTTGAGAACGCCTTCCTTAGCTTGTTGAGAGAAGCCGCTGAGGCTGATCCGGCCGCCTTGCAGCAGGCGGGAATCTCGTTGGGATGTAGCTCTTCCAGAGGCGATCGCCGCTGCTTCTTTTTCGTTTGCGAAGACATCAAACTCGTCTCCGGCGCGAGGAACTTCCCGCAGCCCCAGCACTTCCACCGCGAAGGATGGAGTTGCTTGCTCTACGCGATCGCCCCGGTCATCGATCATGGCGCGCACCTTGCCCAGAGCCGAGCCTGCCACCACAATATCGCCCACTCGCAGAGTGCCGTTCTGCACCAGCAGAGTTGCCACAGGTCCCCTTGCCTTGTCGAGGTGAGCTTCAATCACAGTACCCTTAGCCGGTCGGTGCGGGTTAGCGTTGAGGTCTTCCATTTCCGCGACTGTCAGAATCATTTCCAACAGCGTATCCAGGTTTTCGCCTCGGATCGCGCTGACTGGCACCATCGTGACATCACCGCCCCAGTCATCTGCGACCAAGCCGTACTCAGTAAGCTCTTGCTTCACCCGTTCCGGCTGAGCACCCTCCTTGTCTACTTTATTGATAGCCACGACAATTGGCACTTTCGCCGCTTTCGCGTGGCTGATCGCTTCAATTGTCTGGGGTCGCACGCCGTCGTCTGCCGCCACCACCAAGATGGCGATATCCGTAACCCGTGTTCCCCGAGCCCGCATCGCTGTAAAGGCTTCGTGGCCGGGCGTATCCAAAAATACCACCTGCTGGCTCTTGCCATCGTGTTCCACATCCACGTGGTAAGCCCCGATGTGCTGGGTAATCCCCCCAGCTTCTCCCTGAGCTACCTTTGTTTTGCGGATCGAATCGAGCAAGGTAGTTTTGCCGTGATCCACGTGTCCCATAATCGTTACCACTGGCGGACGGCGTTCGAGGTATTCCAAATCCGCTGCGTCCAGCATCTCAATCACTTTGATAGCTGGGGCTACTTTTTCTGGGGTTTCCACCTCTACGCCCATTTCTTCGGCTACCATCCTCACCGCTGGAATGTCGAGGGTTTCGGTAATGTTGACCGCAATGCCTTTAGAGAACAGCCGCTTAATAATTTCGGTTTCCGGAACAGCCAGAGTAAGTGCTAGTTCTTGAACGGTCATCGGCCTGCTCAGCAGCAGCTTTTCTGGACGTTCTACCTTAGCTTCGGCTGTTTTGCCCCGGTTGCCGCGTCCCCCGGTCGAACCTGAAGAAGAACTTTTATCGTGAGAAGGGCCCGGTCTCTTATTTTTTCCGCTGCTTCCGGGTGCGCCCGGAGTTGGTGTTGACTTGGGTGCTGCTTGTCCCTTCGCTTTAGCTGGGCGGGCTAGGGACAGGCTGACCGTGACTGGTGCTGGCAGATCCAAGCCGTTTTCTAAGTCATCGTCATCCTCGTCTATTGGTTTGAGGCGAGAACGTTTTGCCTTAACAGCCTTGGCCGCTTTGGCAGCATCTGAGTTTTCGTCATCATCTTCTTCCCAAATGACCGATGTCTTTTTGGCAGGACGAGGGAGAGTTGGCCTGCTGAGGAGAGGAATCTCCAGCAACGGCGTATTATCTTCTTCATTGTCATCAGTGTCATCCCCGGCCGGCACCGTGTCACCGCCCCGGCTGCGCAGCCCGGTAGCTAACGTTGCCGGGGCAGGGCTCCGGCGCGGTCCCGGCTGGGGTCGATCGGCCAGTTGAGTTTTTACTGGGCCACCAGCGCCTTCCCGGCGCGGTCTTTGGGTGTCGCGAGATTCGCTAGAAGCGGACGGTGCAGGTCTGCTGGGGCGGCTCGGTTTAGCCGGCGCTTCCAGAGTTTCTGACTGTTCTGATTGCTCTTGCTCGGTTTTTGCAAGTTTGAGTACCGGCTTGTTTCCCAAATTTTGTGGGGTACGGCTAGCAGACTCTGACGCCGCTCTGACTGGTGGCGACGTGAGTTTTGCCGACGGTCCGGGAGGGGCAACCGGCGGTTGCTTGGTGCGTTCGGGAGCCTTTTCCAATGACGGTTGAGGTGTCAGAGGTGCCACCGCCTGCGCGGTTGTTTCCGCGATCGCACCTACAGTTTCCGACAGTGTTTCTGACACAGTTTCTGACGGAGCCGCCGATACAGCGACATTTGGCTTCGACAGTACAGGTCGATTGATATTTGGTTTAGCTGGAGGCTGGAGTTGTTGAGCGGCGGGCGATTTTGGAGGAGTTGCCACGGTTGCCCCAGGCTGGGTTTTTTGCTCCTCGTTGCCCGCAGGCTGGGAGGAAGCACCAGCCGGCCGTACTTTTGGACTGCGTATTTCTAAAATTTGCTGCTTTTTTTGTTGGTCGTTAGGGTGAGGGCCAGATTCTCTAGATGGCGCTGCTGCTCTTTCCGGGGGAGCTGGCTTGCCAGGGGAAGAGTGGCTGCTGGCTACGTATTTTTCAGCCGTTTTGCGAATGCGTTCTGCTTCGGATTCTGTAATTGTGCTGCTGTGGCTCTTAACTGAAATATTGAGCCGCTCGCATACTGCCAAGATGTCTTTATTATCCAAATTTAGTTCCCGTGATAATTCGTAAATTCTTACTTTGCCGTTGTTCATCCACTCTGCCCTCTTTTGTGCCAACCAGTTTTTACATTGTGATTTTTTGTTCTAATGACGACATCATTCGCTGTGATTGATTCAGTGTCAGGAATCAGGGTTTTGGTACTCGCTCAGCAATTTTATCTAAAAGATGTAACTCGCTGAAGTCTGCGGTTGGAGAATTCTCAAGTCTTTTTGGGAACTTGGAACTCTGAAGTCTGAATTTTGGCAACAGCCACTCTCTCAACCTTCAAAGTTTGCCTTTCCACCTTGAGGATACCTCTGCTAGTACCCCACCCTTATCTAATCTGACACAAATCTTTCCAGACTGGTGGGCAGATCGGATTGGGGTTTTAGAGCTGGCGCTACCGGTAATTACTGGTAGGGCTGCCAAGAGGGTTTATACAGTCGAGGCCGAACTATTGTCAGTTTTTCGCCCGGCCCGGGATGGTGTCAGATGTACGGTCAGATTTACACTCAGATGTGGCTAAACGCTGCCAAAGTGTTTGGTACAGTTCGTCAGACACAGGCGCTTTGAGCGATCGCCCAAGTCGATTTTTTTTCTGAGCTGCTTTGAGGCATTCGGCTTCCCGACAAAGGTAAGCCGAACGGCCAATGCCACTATCTAATTGTACCTGATGAGAAGGATAGAGCCTGACTACTCGCCAAAAAGCTTCCTTAGGAGCTATTTTTCGACAACTTGCACAGCACCGGTAGTTCGGTTTCATTTCTTGTGAGAGGGGGAGTAGGGTTCGAGGGGAGTAGGGGAGAATTCCTCCTTGTCTCCCTTCGAGAGAAAATATTGTGAATGTCACAGTTTTTAGACAGCGGCTTCGGTTTCCTCCGTGGCGGCTGCCTCCTCTTCCTCAAATTCTGCGGTTTCCTCGTCGTAGTCGCCTGCAGAGTCTGCGTCGTAGTCGCCTGCTAGTTCTTCGAGCCTGGTTGCTTCTGCTGCCAATTTGGTGTCTTCAGCGGCGCGATCGTACTTAGCAATATCTTTGATATCAATTTTCCAACCGGTGAGGCGGGCTGCGAGGCGCACGTTCTGACCTTCTTTGCCAATGGCCAGACTCAGTTGGTCTTCAGCGACCAAAATGTGAGCTCTCCTGCCTTCTGGAGCAACTAAACGCACTTCATCTACTCTAGCGGGACTCAGAGCGTTGGCAATATAAGTTGCTGGATCTGGAGACCACCGGATCACGTCTATTTTTTCGCCGCGCAATTCGTTGACTACTACCTGAATCCGCGATCCCCGCGCTCCGATGCAGGCTCCTACGGGATCTACGTCGCGATCGAGAGTATCAACTGCTATTTTAGTCCGGGGACCGACGTGCCGGGAGGGCGGATTTGCCTCCCTGGCTACGGCGACAATCCTCACCACCCCGTCTTCTATTTCTGGTACTTCGTTAGCAAACAGGTAAACCACCAAACCTGCGTCGGCTCTAGAAACAAGTAACTGCGGCCCACGAGTCGAGCCTTCACCTACTTTTTTGAGATAAACCTTGAATGTAGCGTTTGCCCGGTAATTGTCGTTGGGCAACTGTTCGCGCTTAGGGAGTTCGGCATCTACTTCTGGCTGACCGAAGCTGCTGGTGACTGCTAAAATCACCGACTGCCTCTCAAACCTGAGCACTCTTGCTTGAAGAACGGTTTCTTCTAAATCTTTAAACTCTTCTTGAATCATTTTGCGCTGTTGGTCGCGCAGTTTTTGAGCGAGAACTTGTTTGGTCTGGATGGCAGCCATGCGACCAAATTCTTTTTGATTTGGTGTTACGTCTACGAGCACGATGCTCCCAGGCTGAGCTTCCGTGGCTACTTCTTGCACTTCCGAAAGTGAGATTTCGTGATCGGGATTGATGACTTCTTCGACAATAGTTTTGTTTGCTAAAACGCGGAAACCTTCTTGTTCTGCGTCGAGTTCTACATCAAAATTGTCGAAGTATTCTTCGCTGAAGTGGTCGAGTTTTTGGGTGCGGCGGTAGCGTTCGTATCCTTTGAGCAGGGCTTCTCGCAAGGCTGCTTGGACGGCGTGTTTGGGTAAATTGCGTTCTTTGCTAATACCTTCGACCATTTCTTTTAGTCCGGGCAGGGGAACCATTGACATATAAAACACTCCTTTTTGGCTTTGGTAATAAGTAACTGGTAATCGGTAATTGGTAATGGGAAATTTTCGAGTAAAAGCGATGGCGGATGATTGATGAGTTACTGGATAGGATAAGGAAAGCTAGGTGCTGTAACAATTTATTTGTTGTTCCTATTCAACCCGCTGCTAAAGATGTGATTGTTAAAAAGTAACTCGCAGCGAAGCGTTTTCAGCTTGCTGCGAGGCAATCTCAAAACTCAAAAATCAAAACTCAAAACTCAAAATTTCCCTTTACCTCTCCTTTCCTTCGTCTAGTTCAACTTTGACAATCTGAGGGCGGGGAATTTTAACCTGGCGCCCTTTTTGATTGAGATAAACCGCTGTTTCATCCCGGGAGAGGAGTAGTCCTTTCCACTCTTTGATTCGCGAGTCCGGTTCGGTGGCTTTGACTGTCACGGGGAAACCTTTAAAGGTAATAAATTCTCGATCGCTGCTGAGCAATCGGGATATTCCGGGACTGGAAATCTCTAGCACGTAGGCATCGGGTATGATGTCGGCTGCATCTAACTCGGCATCGAGGGCTGTGCTCATGCGCTCGCAGTCGGCTAAACCGGTGTCTTGTTGGAGGTTGCGGATGTCTACCCGCAAGACGGGAGGATTTTGGTTGGTGTGAAACACTGCTCCCACTACTTCCAATCCCAGTGTTTCCGCAACGGGGGTAGCTAAGTCAATGATTTGTGGGATTAGGGGATGAGTCATATCGAATACTTAAGTTAAAACTCCTAAACTCGGATAGGGGCAAGGAAAAATTTGGTGTTGAGATTGCTTGGCTTTGAGGTGGTTTGATTAGGTGGCTGCGACTTTCCTCTTCAACTTTGGGACTTAGCCAACATCCCCGCAGGGGATCTCCAGGGGGGGATTACCCCTACTGGATCGGTCCTCAACTTGCAAGTCTGACGCCCTGAGCTCTTTTCCTGCGACTAATGCAACAAAAAAAGTGGGCTTGACCCACTCCTAGGTAAAACAATTTCTTCCAAGAAGTTTGAGGACTTCTTCCGATCGAAGGCAGGCCTCAGTTCTCAGTTTAGCTCGATCGCCCGCCCAGTGACCAGAGAAATGGGTACAAGCCTCCCCCTTCTAGGGGGACTTTCAATGAAGAGGTCTTCAGTGAGGAGTCTGAATAAACAAGCTCCTATTTATTCAGAGTCGCTGTATAATGGTTGTATGTTGAATCTAACCTACGAGTACAAGCTCATTCCCACCAACGCGCAACGCGAAACATTCGACCAGTGGCTGAACATCTGTCGCAAGGTCTATAACTTTGCGTTGCGGGAACGGAAGGATTGGATCAATTCTCGCAAGTGTGATATCAACTCGTGCAGCATCAAACAGGAATACATCATCCCTGCCGATGCACCGCGTCCAACCTTTGCCCGTCAGTGCAAAACACTGGCATTCGCAAAGAAGTCAATCCCCGAATTGAAGCTCCCTCACACCCATGTCTTGCAGCAAGTGTTGCGCCAGTTAGAGGCGGCGTTTGTGGCAAGGTGGGATCGCGGGCACGGCTTTCCTAGATTCAAAAAGCGGATGCGCTCATTTGTGTTTCCTCAATTGAATCTAGAATCTGTTAAGCGCTTTAATGGCATCCATTGGGTCAACTTGCCCAAGATTGGAAGCGTCAAAATGCACCTATCGCGCCCAATCCCTGAAGGCTTTGAGGTCAAGCAAATTCGCGTTGTGAAACGGGCATCTGGCTACTGGGCCATGCTCACTTTACAATGTGATGTTGAAGTGCCTCAAGTCTCGGCATCAGGGCATGGATTGGGGATTGATTTAGGGCTAGAACATTTTTTGGCAACGTCTGATGGTGAATTGATTGATAGACCTCGATTCTTTCTGGGTGGACAACGCAAGCTGAAATCGCTGCAACGTCAACTGAAACGGAAGAAGAAAGGCTCTAGGAAATTTCGTCAGCTTCACCATCAAATTGCCAAACACCACGAGTACATCTCGAATTCTCGGAAAGACTTTCACTTTAAGACCGCTCATCATTTGTGCGATGGAGCCGAGACCGTCTTTGCCGAGGAGTTGAATCTCAAAGCCATGTCCGCCGGGATGCTGTGTAAGCACACCCTAGATGCGGGGTTTGGGCAGTTTCTCAACATTTTGAGTCATATCTGCTTTAAGCGAGGTGTGTACTTCGCCAAGGTAGATGCTCATGGTACTAGCCAGACCTGCCCAAAGTGCCAAACCCATACAGGTAAAAAGGAACTGTCTCAAAGGGTGCATAAATGTCCTGAGTGTGGCTATGAAACGAATCGAGATGTTGCAGCCGCCCAAGTGGTTTTGCAGCGTGGATATACAGCGGTGGGGCACATCGCAGTGAATTTTGGGGAGGGTAAGCTACATGAGTAGTCCCCATGAACCAAGAATCCCCTCGCCTTTAGGCAGGGGAGTTGTCAAAAACCGATCGCCCTCGGGAAAGTGTCCGAGGGGAGAGGGGAGAGCTAAGAGGGGGAATGAGGACGACTTCATCACCCTTTTGGAGCGGGGTGGGGCGAGGGCAAATTCCTGGTTGATACCGTGCTCGGGTGTGATCGCGCATAGTTAGAACAGTGGGCGATCGGTACTCAGGCGTTCTAGGGCTTGCGATACGGGAGTTTCTTTGGGAAATTCTAATTTCAGTTCGGACAAGCCCTCTGCTTCTTGATAGGCGGCAAAGAGTTTGACAGTGATGGTGATTGGTAGATTAGACATGGGCGATCGCATGATTAACGGTATATTGACAAAACAGCCCAATAAAGATTCACCATAAAAAATCCCCATTACTAATGCTCAATAGGAAGCTCAATTACAAACTCTACCCCCCCTTCGGGCAACGAAATGCAGCTCAGCTTACCACCATGTTTTTCTTCTACGATCTCACGGCTAATAGACAAACCTAAACCTGTTCCTTTACCCACCGATTTAGTAGTAAACATCGGCGTGAATAAATGCTGCATTACTTCCTCAGTTATGCCAACCCCATTATCAGCAATCCGAATCACCACTCTGTCACCCTCAAGCATTTCAGTGCCGATCCGAATCTGTGGACAGTGATTGCTCTGTTTCTTTTCCCCGCACAGCGGACAACTGATTGTATACTCTTCTAAAGCATCAATTGCATTCGCCAATATATTCATAAACACCTGATTGAGTTGCCCCGGATAACACTCAACTAGCGGCAATTTGCCATACTCTTTAATCACTGCAATTTCTGGCAAAGTTCCTTTAGCTTTTAGTCGATGCCCTAAAATTAATAAGGTACTATCTAGCCCCTCGTGAATATTCACTGGCGTTAGTGCCGATGTATCCAACCGAGAGAAATTACGCAGTGACAGAGAAAGATTGTAAAGTCGCTCTGTTCCTACGGCCATTGAATCAATAATTTTGGGCAAATCTTCAACAATAAAATCTAACTCAATCTCCAAGGACTTATCCTCAAATTCTGATGTCGAAGTAACGCTGTGCTGGCAAAGCCGAATCATCCCGATCAAATCGGCAATATATTCCTTGGCAATAGGGATATTATTGGAGATACAACTAACTGGATTGTTAATTTCGTGAGCCACCCCAGCTACAAGTTGACCAAGGCAAGCCATCTTTTCACTTTGAACCATTTGCACTTGAGCTTTTTTAAGATTATCCAAAGCTTGAGAAAGTTCAGCCGTTCGTTCTTCCACCCGTTTTTCTAACTCCTGCGCGAGCTGATGTAACGCTGTTTCTGCTGCAAGCCTGTCTTCAATTTCCCGTTTGAGAAGCAGATTTTGCTGTGCTAGAGTTTTAGTCAAAGAACGCAGTGTTAAATGGAGGTTGACGCGAGCTAACACCTCCTTTTGTTCAAAAGGCTTAGTAATGTAATCCACCGCCCCTAGATTAAAGCCTTTGACTTTATCTCCTATGTCAGAAAGAGCCGTCATAAAAATCACTGGAATTTCGTTCGTCAACCGACTTGCCTTCAGCCGATGACAGGTTTCAAATCCGTCAATTCCTGGCATCATCACATCTAACAGAATCAAATCAGGCTGACTGTATTCAGCCTGTTCGATGGCAGTTTCGCCATCAGTTGCTACCAATATCTCCCATCCAGGACCACCTAAGGCTTCAGAAAGCACGTCGAGATTGCTAGGGTTGTCATCGACGATTAAGATGGTGCTTGTTTCCATATTACTTACCTTCATTATTTTTATATTCTGTGGGATTTAATAAACTCTTTGATTTTTTTCATCTGATAGCCTTGGGCTAACTGGCGCAGCTCAATAGCAAAGGAAACAAATTGCTTATCCAATTTTTCTAGGTGCTCACTGCGCTCCACAATTCCTTTTACGTTGCCTCTCATAGCCAGTTCAAATAAAATTTCCATTTCTTCGGGCGGGGGAGCTATTAAAGAGGTCGATTCAGAAAGTGATGGAGGAGCAGAGTCAAGGGAAATAGTGCTGATTTCTTCCTGCTTTTTTTGGTCATATATCCATTCAATTTCTAAATATTTTTGCAACATCTCAAATAGCTCTTCTGCCTGCACTGGCTTACCGAGAAAATCGTTGGCTCCACCCTCCAAACTTTTATGTTGATCCGTGGCAAATACACTGGCAGATGAAGCAATGATTGGCACTTCTTTATAGTGTGGCAAATTTCGGATACGGCGCATCATCTCAAAGCCATCTAACACTGGCATCACCAAGTCAGTGATAATCATATCCAACTTAAACTCTTCTACTTTTTCTAAACCCTCTTGACCGTTTTTAGCTTCGATTACTTCAAATCCGAGGGGTGAGAGCAGATTGACAATGACTGAGAGATTTTCCCATTTGTCATCCACAACCAAAACTTTCTGCTTTCTACCTTGATAGCCTAGTAGCTTTCCTACCTGGGCAATCGTGGGTGTATTTGCCCAGTCTGCTGCTTCCGGTAAATCCAAATCTAGCCAAAAAATACTGCCGGATCCTGACTGACTTTTTACTTGAATTGTACTACCCATCATTTCGACAATTTTCTGGCTAATTGTTAAACCGAGTCCGGTGCCTTCCGCATGACGCTTGCTGTCTCCTACCTGTTCAAAAGGCAAAAATATTTTTTCTAATTGTTCTGGTGTCATACCAACGCCAGTATCTTCTATTTGAAAGCGAATTTTGTGAATTAGTAAGGCTGGCTTTGGCTCATTGCTTTGTAAGTTTTCACCTGTCCCCTTTTCCAGAGGTTCTATCTTAAAAGTCACCCCTCCCGAGTCGGTAAACTTAATTGCATTGCTCAGTAAGTTAATGAGTACCTGTCGCAAGCGTTTTTCGTCAGCATGGATGCCAGCAGGCAGTTCTGAACTGGGTTGATAAACAAAAGCAATTCCTTTTTGTTCGGCTCGGATGCGGCAGATTTCCGCGACTCCCTGCAAAAAGGAAGGAAAATGAAAATCTTTCGCGTACAGTTCCAATTTCTGGGCTTCAATTTTAGCGAGGTCTAAGATGTCATCGATCAGGGTTAGCAGGTGGGAGCCACACTGGTGAATGATACTGATGCCTTGGATCTCTTTCGGAGCCATCGTTTTCGATCGTTCTAGGATTTGAGCGTACCCTAAAATGCCATTGAGTGGCGTTCTCAATTCGTGACTCATATTCGCTAAAAATTCACTTTTAGCTTGGTTGGCAGTATCAGCGCTTTGTTTGGCTTCCGTGAGTTCGGCGGTGCGTTGTTCTACTCGGCTTTCTAGCTCTGCATTTGTTTTGGCTAGCGCCTTAAAGGATTCGCGCAACTGCTGGGCCATAAGGTTGAAAGACTGACCCAGAACTTCTAGTTCTTTTATGCCTTTTACCTGCACATTTTTCTCTAATTCTCCACTCGCAATTGCCCTAGAAGCTTCGCTCAAAAGGAGAATCTGACGGGTAATCCAGCCGGCGGTTAATATTCCTAAAACGGTAGCCACCGCCAAGGCTCCCAAACACAACAAAATGGTAGTCTGGGTATTGGCGTTAATTTGATCCATAAAATCCCTTTCAGGAATTACTACCACAATCAGCCAGTCCAAGCCTCGGCTATCGTGAAATGGCATGACTTGGAGGAATTGCCGCCGGCCGGCGAGAGTAAAATCTAATTGTTGAGAACTGTTAATTTTAGTGAGGTCGCCAAAGTGTTCTTTTAAATGCACTATTGTCAGCCGAATTAAATCATCTCTGCTGTCTAAAGCATTCAGGCGATGGATTTCACCATTCTTGGTAATAAATGGCTCTTTGAGATTTGAACTAGCTACTAGAAGTCCCGAAGGTTCTATAATGAATGTCTCTCCCGAACGTCCGATTTTTAAGCTGTGCAGGAAGTCACTGACGAAAGAGAGCAGAAAATTAGCAACTAATACTCCCCTTAGCTCGCCACTTGCGTCATACACTGGATGTCCGGCGGGGAGCGAGAGCATTTTTTGACCGACAATCGGAAAAATCTTACTCCATGTCGGCTTGCCTAAGCGTACACTATCTTTATACCAGGAACGAGTGAGTATATCATAGTTACGGGAGATTTGTAAGAGGTTTGTTTGATGGCCTTCGCTATCAGATTCATAGATATGAAGTTCATTCCGATGCTCTTTGTCTGCTATTTTAAAAATTACTTTGCCATCCTCTAGACGTTCAACGGCAATGAACTCTCCATTTTTGGTAGCCAAACCCATATTAGATATATAATTGAAGGCTTGTAGTTGCTCCCAAAAATAGCGCTCTGTACTCTCTAAGTCGTCTGGATTTAAGTATCCTAGTCGAATGGCATTGGCATTCAGTTGATTGACGCGAGGGGCTGTATCTAGGTATGTGTTTAGCTGCTGCTGGATGCGGGCCGTAATTTCACTCCGCAACTGGCTAGCAACTTCGTTGACTGCTTTTTGTCCGTTGCGTAAGGATAGCCAACCTGTCAGCCCGACGGCTGCAAAGATTTGCACAACGAATGGGAATACTAAAATCAGGCGCAGGGACACCTTTTTGTTAGAACGGTTTGATAAGAAAGTGGTTGCAGAGGTGTGTGACATGGATTTGTGTTACTCCTGGGGTAACGAGTTGGCTGAAAAATCTCAGTGGATTTAGTGCAATGAGGCGGAGGAAATATATATTGAAAAGCAATCTCTAATAGTTAGTGAAAATTTTTAGACAGTAACTTGCTTGAACAAGCATGGCTACTTACGTGTTTTTTCTGAGAGGTTTATAATTAGAACTGACTAAAGATGCTGACGCGCCTGTTTTTTTTCTAGCAGTTGTAAAGCTTTTTAGCCTTGAGGAAAGCAGTTAGCAATCATATCTAATAGATTACTTGGTTGAAAGATATTGGTAGTAGTTTTTAACTTTACTTTACAGATTGGCTCTTGAAAGTATAATTTCATCAAACTTCATATAAATTGATCTAATGTATGTCTAAAAAAATTGACCTCTTTCACTAAAAACATGACACGCCAGGCCGCTGAAAACCCTAAGGGCAGTCTAACTCAGTACCGCGCTCAAGATTTGATGCACAATCCTACAGATGACTCTCGTAGATAATGCCGATCGCACATGAAACTTTACAATTCCTGCAAGTTTCATTTGCAGGAGTTACAGCTGGGTAATGGCTAATTGCTGATAGCGGAAGAAAAAATAAGTAAAGCGGTGTGGCAGAGGGAATTATGACACAGGATAGGGGTTAGGGCTATTCTTTTAATTCTGGGAAACTATAGCCTTTCTCAGTAACATGAGGTACTATCTGGCATAAGGCATAGGCCTCCGCGGGCATAGGCCTCCGCGGGCATAGGACATAGAGCATACCTCACCACGCGATCGAACCGCTATATGTAAGCTTAATAGTGAATTTGGTATTATAGGTGAACACATTGCTGGCAAGGATTTTAAGGTTCTTCAAATCCTTGGGGCTAGGGTTTGTCATCAGTTGATGTCAAGGAAGGTAAAGTAGAGATACAACTGACTACAAGGATTCGATCGCAAGGAACAAGTCGCCGTTATGCCCGCTGGGGATGACGAGTGGGAAAGGATCAAAGATTTGTTGCCGGGAGGTGAAGGTTATGTGTGTGCGACATCCTGCCTAGAATCGGTTGTTCGTGGAAGCGGTGTTACACTAGATAAGATAATCCGTGGATTTTACCGTACATTACCGGATCTCAACTAAAAAAAGTTTTCTGCCCCAATAAAATATGATTGTTGTTGAAAGACATTAAGTAGACAGACAGCATCAATTTTTTAAACGGTTATATCGCTTATCCTTCCTGTTAAAAAACCTCTACAACCATGCTAACTATTGCATGAATCCACACTTTTTTCAGTCGGGGTCGAAGGCGGGATATGCTTTAAATCTCAAACAGTTATATGCGATCGTCAAACCCAAGGACGAGTATAAATCTTTACCACCAAAAGTTAGCAATCAACTTGTCAAATTTGCCCTCACCGGCAACCATCATCGGGTGCTGATTTAACCGCAAACTTTCAAATAAATTTTGAGAACTTAATTAGTGGGAATAACTCGCGGTTAAAGGCTGCAACGCAGGTTTCATCTCCGACGTGAACGCGCGGAGTTTTCACCAAGAGCGTTATAAAGCTGGCCACTTGATTGAGAACTTATGAAGCCAAACTCAAGCAGTATCGAGCCATTCCCACCTGCTGCCGACTTGCCCAAAGTCAACTTGGTGGGAACAATCTAATTCGCGGTTACTGCGTTACTGCGTTAGGGATCAACTGATGACAGGCCCTAACGCGGGGCTATGCGTTGCAGTTCTTTGGCTTGTTCTAAAATTTTCTCGAAGTCTTCTTCGCTCAACCGCTGAATGTAGTTGATTTTGAACTCTTCTAGGAAGTCGCACAGCAGCAGTTGTATTTCTTGCCCGGTTTGCTGCTGTTGCAGTTCGGTTGCTAAAGCTTGCCCGAAATGTTGGACTAGCTGGCTTGAGAGTTTCATGCCTATGGGGTCTTCGATGGCGATTTTGAAGGCTTCGTAGGCATCTTGGGGGCCGAGAGTGGCTAATTTTGACAGTTCTGCAACTAATTGCTCTGCTAGCTGTTCGGGCAGGTTTCCCAGGCCGGGTACTTGCTTCCATCCTTGATAGAGGGGGGATTGTTTGAGGAAGCTTTCAATATTGTACCGGAGGAGGGCTTCTAGGTCTGGCTGGAGTTGGGGGAGGACTTTGTAGACGGTTATTTGCACGAGATGGGTGGCGATCGCTTCTATTTCATTGATATTGTTGATGTCTAAATAGCGGTGTTTTTGGGATTGAAAGAGTTGACGAGTTAGTTCGCCTGTGGTAATTGATTGTTGCATCTGGTTGATGAGTTGAATTACTACTACTTCGGTCAATTCTTGGGCGAAGTTGGCGACGAAACCTCGACTGATTTGGGTGCGTATGGGTTGGAGATCCGGCATTTTGGCTTGGTGGATGCGAATTGTGACGGGTAATACTCGCAACAGGCGCCAGAATGGCAGCAGCAGGAAGATGTCGTACCATCGCCAGAGCATGGCCGACCGCCAACTGACGCTGCGGTGGCGGCGGCTGATCGAGTAGGTACGGGCTAGAAATTCGATCGCGAATATGGCAATAAATGGCAGGTCGATTTGCCAGAAGTTATCGGTGAATTCGCCGTTTTCTCCGATGGTGCGGTAATAGTTGGTGGCGATTAATGGCTTGATTTTGGCGTCAAACCACTGGATTTCTTTTTGCCAGCCTTGTTTGTTTAAATAGTCAGGGTTCCAGAATGTTTGGAATGATTGTTTAGCGGAGTCTTGCGGATTCGGAACCCGATCGCGCATCCGGTCTTTTATTTTTTCGAGGGTGCCACTTTTTGATGCTACTCGAAAGGGATCTTCGTCGATCATTTCCGCGCTCAGATTGTTTATTTCCTGCAATTTGGCTGCTACTTCGGGGGAGGGCAAGCCTGTTTGCACTACTTGAATTTTTAATTTTTCTAAGGTTTCTAGATATTTCTGGGTGTCTCGGTGGGGTTGAATTCCTTTAAATGGGTCGTATAATTGAGTGAGAACTGGCAGTTGCCGGAAGTAGAAATCTCGCCCTGGCACGTAACTTATGTCAAATAATACTAGGCTTAAATTTCCTAGGGCGACCAGTGCCATGAACCGCTCGAACCAGGGTACTTTTGGTGATTTTTTGGGGGAGTTTGGAGTTTGAGAGGGCTGTAGTTTTGGTGTCACTGGCGCTTCCTAATTAAGTAGACCGATCGAAATAGATGTAACTGGTAATAGCTGAAAAAAGGAAACAGGGAAAACTGGCTACTTGTCGGGGATCGCTCGGATTGCGATCGATCGAGCTAGTATTTATTTTAACGTGGGTTTGTTGGGGAGTTTTGGATTGTTGATTTTGCCTGGTTAGGTAAAAAATTATACTGCTAAAATATTAAAGTCGATCTAACTTGACGGAAGCCGCAGCTCTCGTTAGTCTGGTTCTCTCTGGCAATAAAATTATATCTCAGGGGGAATCCTAAGTTTTTTTTGGCGTTGCAGACCTAACTGGGCTGGTAATAAATTACTATTTCTGTTCGATCTAGTGGCTATTTGACCGCTAAATCAAATGTATTGCACGGATCGGACTCGCTTGGTTAGATTTGGACTTCGAGTTTGAGGTGAAACCCTCAAGAGAGTTATACTTGCTCAGGGGCAGTAGGGCGATCGCGCCCCCTTCGATCGCGAGGGTGGCTGCCGCCTCCGTAAGGTTCGAGGTCTCGCCTCTACAAAAACCAGCTCGCGATCGGACTCTTGAATAATATAAAACCCTGACTATAATTTTGTTCGCATTTTTTTAATATATGACATACTGCCTTAATCTCGATTGCCCAAGAGACAAGCGTCAGAACCCACCAGGCACAAAGTATTGTCTTAATTGTGGTTCAAAGCTGCTGCTAAAAGACCTTTATGCAGCAACTGAGCCGCTGCGCGACGGGGGATTTGGCAGGACTTTCCGAGCTATTAATCATGGCAAATTTGAGGAATTGTGCGTGATAAAACAGTTGTCACCCCCTCAAGAGTTTCAGCGGAAGCCCGGTCATTTTAAAAAATATGTTCGACTGTTTGAACAAGAGGCAAGGCGGTTATACGAACTGAAACACCCGCAAATTCCTCAGTTGATTTCTTATTTTGAGGAAGATGGACGCTTGTATTTGGTGCAAGAGTTTATTGATGGCAATAATTTAAAGGATGAGTTAGAAAAGTACGGTGCTTATAGCGAAAGTAAAACGAACGAACTGCTGTTAGATTTGTTGCCTTTGTTGAAGTTTGTTCACGACAGAAATGTAATTCACCGCGATATTAAGCCTGAAAATGTGATCCGCCGCTCTCGCGATCGTAAGTTAGTGCTGATAGATTTTGGGGTTTCCAAACAGGTAGTAGCTGCTGCTCCGACTAAAACTGGAACCAAGTTGGGAACTCCCGGCTACGCGGCTCTAGAACAGCGTCACGGTAGGGCTGTTCCTGCTAGCGACCTTTACAGTTTGGGGGTGACTTGCATTCGCTTGCTGACTTCTGTTATGCCTTATCTCGATATCTACGGGGACATTCACGATGACCTTTACGACCCGCTTGAAGGCCGCTGGCTTTGGAGGGAGGCTTTGCCGAAAGGAACAAAAATTAGCGATGAATTAGGTCAGGTTTTGGATAAGTTGATTCAGGAATATGTT
Organism: Microcoleus sp. AR_TQ3_B6; assembly: GCF_036702785.1. Taxonomy (NCBI): domain Bacteria; kingdom Bacillati; phylum Cyanobacteriota; class Cyanophyceae; order Oscillatoriales; family Microcoleaceae; genus Microcoleus; species Microcoleus sp. AR_TQ3_B6. Next base: position 24,387 of record NZ_JAUBVJ010000017.1, read on the forward strand.
AAAGACCGCTACAAGTCGGCTGTGGAAGTTTTGGAGGCTTTAAAACCTCCTGTTGTTGTTCTCCCAGGGCTGGACAAGTTGCAGCAGGCAACTGTTCTCAGTCCTTCTGTACCGACTCAACCGGTGGCTGAGTCTCCGGTAGTTTCTGAGAATTTAGAGTCGGAAAAAGGTATTGATTATTCTCACTTGGCAAGGCTGCTGGCTGCTAAAAATTGGCGGGGTGCTGATGAGGAAACTTCTGTGAAAATGCTGGAGGTGATGGAGCAAGTTTCACGGGGTTATTTGAGCGAGGAAGATATTAGGAAGTTTCCAGCTAAGGATTTGCAGACTATCGATAGACTTTGGGTGCGGCACAGTCACCGCAGATTCGGTTTTTCTGTGCAAAAGGCTTTGTGGGTAAAGTCGGGGGGAAAGGCTGGTGTTTATGATGCTACAGTTTGGGAGAAGTTTGGCGATCGAGTGGGCTGGCGGGTTAACGACCAGTGGGTATACTATACGGAGCTGAATTTTACTTCTAAGGCAAAGCCTGGACATTTGCCGGGGGGGACTGTTTTTGGGTGGGAAGGCGGGGTTTTGTGCGGTGTTTTGGGTTTGGGTGGGATCTGGTTTCTGCTGTCGCGGCGGGATTTGTAGGAAGCAGGAAGTTCGGCAATGGATTGTATAACGCATTTAGCGGATGGATGTTGAGGTTCGAGGGAAGAGGTTCGAGGTTCTACGCAAGAAGGAACAGGGAAGAATCGGGGAATAATGGCTCATCTGGCAATTATTTAAAGAGTTAACAAGTTTTTAAATTCTTTCTGTTCTCAATAAGCTGTGACGGCTTTGAATTGCATATTTCAATCAAGGGGTCAGTCGATTTTAGATTTGAGATTTTAGATTTTAGATTGAAGCATTGACCCCACGGATAAATACGTTAGGCAATTTTCATCGGATACAGGTTTTTTATTTCCCCGGTCCTGAGTCTGCTTTCGGAATGAATCCGGGGGCTTGTATCCTGGATGCTTTCGGTCAAAAGGGTCAAATTCTCTCCTCCTCTGCTTTTCTTCCTCTCTCCCGCGGACTTATACCAGTTTAAAAAAATAATGCAACTGTAGGCACGCTCGAAACCCATACAGAATAAGTCATTCCCAATTTTTCAATTATTTAATCTCAAATCGAAAATTGTATTACCTACAGACGCTGTAGATGGGTAGGAGCTGATTACAGGTTGCCGATCGTCAGCGATATGTCATGAGCGATATGTTATATATAAATAATGTACAAAAAACTCAGAAAATAAGATATAATCACAAACCATTTTTTTGTGATATGTTTTTAGAGAAGGGCAAGCGTACAAAGTCGCAGGCCAGTCCTGGTCCGTGGAAAAGCATGGGGACTGGCTTTGGCTCCAATTTAGCAAGGAGATATATCTATGTTGCAAGAAAAACGTCTCAAGCCGTGGACTGTAGTTCGCTCGCTCCCAAATGTGGAAAAGGTGGTTGTGGGTGAGTTTCGCAGTTGGTCTGATGCAGACGGTCACTTGAAAATTCTCAAGCGGATGGTTCCGGCGGATCGATTGACTGTTGTGTTCGATCCGGTAGTTCAAGCGTAATGTCGCTGGTAAATTGATCGGCCTGCGATCGCTCTTTGAGCTAAGCGAGATCCTCTTTTGTTAAATAAAAAATGCGATCGCTAAAAAGGATCTCGCAACTTGAATCATTTTCCTTAACTGCGGCGAATTTCAGTAATTTGGTCGGCAACATCCAAAATTATTTGGGGCATGGATGGCCCGGTAAAAATCATATCCAAATGATGCGGCTTGGTGTCAATCAATTCCACCACTTCAGCTTCGGGAATCAAGCCCAAATTCACCGCTAAACTCAATTCATCGAGAATAACTAGGGAATAACGGCCTTCGCGCACGGCATTTTGAACATACTGCCACAATTGTTCGATCGATTGCGTCTCAAGCTCATCTAAATCGGCCTTGTCAATGCAGCGGGGCAAATCGCACCGCACCCAATCTAAATTTTGCCCCAGCCGCACCGGATGCTGATGCCCTTGATTGATTCCCCCTTTGAGGAACTGCACCGCCAGCACCGGGGATCCCTGTCCTGCAATTCTGAGGGCCCCAGCCATGACACTGGTAAAAAAGCAGCGGTGCGGGCCTGTAAAGACTTGCACCAGCCCTTGAACTGTGTAGGGCAAGCTGTGGGTTAAATTGAGTTTAGGGGTTTGTAACTGAGCAACCATAGGGCAATATTTAATCAGCAACTAAGTCTTGAGTGCAGCTCCGACCTTGGCGCGGCTGAAGCCTGCTTGACAATATATAGTGTACTGGGCCGGGTGCACATCCGATCGAACGCTAGATATACAAGTTGTCAAAAGCTAGCGGCAGTGGCATTCGCAGTCGTTTGTTGGATTTTTGAACTCAAGCAAGCACTTAGGCAGAAACGGTTTTTTTACCAAAATACGGCGGGGATCGCCCCTGTTAGATAGTTAGAGGGTGAAAAAGCCAGGCGATGAGAGTCTTGGGAAGTCCAGGACTGTGAAGAAAAGGTACACATCGCGTAGAATTTGAATGTCGCGGCACTAGGAGCAGGGACTGTGAGATTGGTGATTCTGGGAGGGCCAGGAGCGGGAAAGGGAACTCAGGCTGAACTACTGTGCAGCAATTTGAGCCTTCCTCTGCTGGCTGTGGGAGACATTCTACGGGAGGCGATCGCAGAAGACACAGATTTAGGCAAGCTGGCGGTGTCTTATGTCGAAAGAGGGGAATTAGTTCCCGATGCAACTATGATTGAATTCTTTCGCCGCCGGCTGCTGCTGTGGGATGTCATTAATGGCTGGGTGTTGGAGGGATATCCGCGAACGGCTTTTCAAGCTGAGGAGTTGGATTTTTTGCTGGAGGATTTGGCTCAGCAGCTAGATTGGGCGATTTTGTTGAAAGTGCCGATCGAGGTTTTGCTGAGGCGATCGAGCGATCGGGCTCGATCGGATGACCACCCTGAAATTTTACAGCGTCGGCTCGATTTGTTCCACGAACGCACTATTCCTCTTTTAGAGTATTACGACTACCGCAACAAACTGTTAACTGTCAATGGGGACCAATCGCCTGAACAAGTCCAGCAGGATATTCTCAAATTGATCGAGGCTAAGGGCAAATAGTCAGACGATTTTAGATTTTAGATTTTAGATTTTAGATTGAATGACTGCATATTTAACGACTTTTAAAAAGCCGGAAGATTAAGGCAAATTTCCCTGTTTTTAATTCCCAATTACCCCTTACGAATCACCTAAATATTATGTCTTTCCAGCGTCCCGACGGCCGACAACCAAATCAACTTCGTCCAATTAGTTTCGATCGAGAGTTTACGAAATTTGCTAGCGGTTCCGTACTCGCAAAAAGTGGCGATACTCAGGTACTTTGCAGCGTGACAATTAAGCCGGGAGTGCCGAGATTTCTGGAGAATACCGGACAAGGTTGGCTGACAGCGGAATACCGAATGTTGCCTGGTTCTACGCCGCAGCGACAAGAACGGGAATTTATGAAGTTATCGGGACGCACTCAAGAGATTCAGCGGTTGATTGGGCGCAGTTTGCGATCGTGCTTGGATATGCGACTATTGGGAGAACGCACCATACTTGTGGATGCGGATGTTTTGCAAGCGGACGCGGGGACTCGCACGACTTCAATTACTGGCGGGTTTGTGGCTGTGGCTGATGCTTTGAACAAGTTGGTGCAAAAAGGTGAGTTAGTGCGATCGCCCATTATTCGTCAAGTGGCGGCGGTGTCTGTCGGACTTTTGGAAGGCGAGCCATTTTTAGATTTGAATTATCTTGAAGATGTGGCGGCTGAAATTGATTGTAATGTGGTAATGAATGGAGATTTGAATATCATCGAAATTCAGGGAACTGCCGAAGCCGGAAGTTTCAGCCGGAGTCAGTTAAATCAAATTTTGGATGTAGCAGAAACCGGGATTCAAGAATTGCTGGAGGCTCAGCGGCAGGCTTTAGTTCAGTAGTCATTAGTCAGCAGTCATTACTCATTAGTCTATTTTCAGCCACGAGCAAGGGATGAGAACAAATATGCAGAATAATCCTAGCCCTTCAGAATCGGTAAAACAAGTCATTTTTAATCACTGGTCATATCAAATCCGTTAGGATCGGAATAGTAAATTCGAGTTCACTTTTGACGGTTGACGGTTGACGGTTGACTGTTCACTGTCAACCGTCAACCGTCAACATCACGGACGGTGTAACCGGAAATGATATCATTTCTGGCTGAGGCGATGTTTGAACCGACAGCGCCAGGTTCAAGTCAGGCAACCTATTTTGTTAACACACCAGACAATCGGTGTTATCCCCTAGGGAATCGCCCTGTAATAGTATAATTTACTCTAGTTTACTGCTTGTGCTACAATTAAGTAAAAATCTTTGTAATTACTAATTGCTAAGATAATGCAAGCTGAAAAAATATCAATTTCCCTATCACAATCGCTAGTAAACTTTATTGAAAGCTACAAAATTGCTAAAGGATGCAACTCGCCCTCCCAAGTAATTGAATTAGCTTTGGAATTGCTGCGGAATCAAGAACTAGAATCTGCTTACCGGCAAGCATCCAGTGAATTAGACTCCGCTTGGGATCTAACACTTGCGGATGGATTGACAGATGAAACGTGGTAAAATTTACTACGCTAATCTAAGTCCTACCGTTGGTTCTGAGATAGATAAACGCCGTCCCGTATTGGTGGTGAGCAATGAGGCTAATAACCGTGCCGCCAATACAGTTACAATTCTACCAATTACCTCTAATGTAACCCGTGTCTACCCTTTCGAGGTCTTACTAAATCCAGAGGATAGCGGTTTATCCAAACCTTCTAAAGTACAAGCACAGCAAGTACGGACAATTTCTAAACAGCGAATCACCAGCGATGCAGTGGGAAGTTTGAGTGAGGAAATCATGCACTTGGTAAATGCTGCTCTCAAACTGCATTTAGATGTCGATTAACTGTGATATACAGGCGTTTTTTTGTGGCACGGGCGTCCCGCCTGTGCTACCCCAAGCTTTTAAGCTATAATAGTTGCGTAACGTCGAGGTAAGTAAAAAAGTAATATGGATCAAACTTCTACAGTTACAATTAGCAATACATCTTATCAAACCCTCGTAGAAATCTCTGCACTCTCAGGAAAACCAATCGAAACAGTTCTCGAACAAGCGATCGAACAATACCGAAGACAACAGTTTTTAGCAGCAGCCAACCAAGCTTATCTTGCCTTACGCGATCGCCCAGAAGCTTGGTAAGAAGAACTTGAAGAACGGGAAGCTTGGGATATCACTTTAGAGGATGGTTTGGAATGACATCCGCCAAACCATCACGGGGTGATATATGGCTGATTGACTTGAACCCAACACGAGATTAATGATGGTAGAAGAAAGACTGCGTATTCTTTTGAATTTATAGCTAAAAAATATTTTTTTAGCTTTCAGACAGATAAATATCCCTTTCATTCCCCTGACTGAATTTGACTCCTCACCCACTGCCTAAACCCTCGAATCATCGACGTTTCCCCCACATCTTTTTGCCTTTCCAAAAATCCCATAATCTCAGAGGTTGACAAAAAAGGAAAGTGAGGAGAAACCTCCCGCTCTACATATTCCTGACCTTCTAACTGATAGAATATTAAACGCGAACCGTCATAACGCCAAACCTCTGGCACGCCCAAACTTGCATACAATTCCAGGCGGTTAATAGAACTGCTAGTAATGTCAATCTCGATTACTAAATCCGGTGGCGGATCTTGATTCAAATTGATTTGATTGAGGCTGCGGACAATTTCCTCATTCTCAAGGTAGTAGCACTGATCCGGTTCTAATCCGCGTTCTAAATCCTCGCGCCTGCAAGTCAGAGAACCCAAGCTGCGAATTTCTACATTTAACTCTTCTGTTACTGTTTCTACAAAACGCCCTAAGATTTGTTTGTTCCCCTCATGGGGTGCTGATGGAGTCATAATTTCTAAAGTACCTCGATCGTAAGTTAAACGAATTCCCCGCTGTTGGGCTAGCTCGTTTACCAGAGATTCGTAAGTCTGCCAACTAATATTTTTCAGCACAACTCCCGGTTGTGGGGTTTGAATCAGGGTGGCTGTCATGGCTACCTGCTTGCTTTTTAGCTTATTTATTACATCTTAACCAAAACGCGGGTTCACCAACAATATCTGCCAACAATCTCCAATCTCAAAAACCCGCCCGGCAGGGATATTGTGGTCAATCGATCGGACATGACATTATTGACAATGCTGCAAGATGTGAGTTAAAACATAAAATTTCAACTAAAGTGACGGGTTTAGATTTTGTTATTAACAGTTTATATACAGCAGATTTCACCTTGATGAAGTACACCCGTCAAGCGATCGCGAGCTGTAGGGAAACGGCACTGCCGTGTCCTCTATATTTGCTCGGTTTCTGCGTCCAAAACTATATGTAACAGGCATTTAGTCAAATGGTTTAATAACGGCTGATACTTGGCCCTAGATAGCTTCGCTGACTTGTTAGGGGAGGGGAATTTGAATCACAAACTCAGTTCCCTCACCAGGAGTAGAGAAGCACTCCAGTTTACCCTGATGTTTTTCCGTGATAATTTGATAGCTGATCGACATTCCCATCCCTGTGCCTTTTCCAATCGGTTTGGTGGTGAAGAAGGGATTGAATATCTGTTGCTGAATGTCTGGGGGAATACCAGGCCCGTTATCCGCGATCGCAATTTGCACCCAGCGGCCATCAACCACCGAAGTCATAATTTTAATTTGATTGGGATTTGCCTGGATATCCTGAAACGTTCGACCAGCATTGCCATCTTCTAAAGCATCGATCGCATTGGTGAGAATATTCATAAACACCTGATTGAGTTGTCCGGCGTAGCATTCCACCAGCGGTAGAGAACCGTAGTCTTGGATCACCTCAATAGACGGTCGTTCCGGTCTATCTTTAAGCCGGTGTTGCAAAATCAGTAGGGTGCTGTTAATACCCTCATGAATATCGACTGCCTTAAACTCTGCTTCGTCGATCCGCGAAAAGTTTCGCAGCGACAGGACAATTTGGCGGATGCGATCGGTACCCATTTTCATCGAAGACAGCATTTTTGGCAGGTCTTCTTGCAAAAACTCCAGGTCGATTTCTTCCGCTGCGATTTGAATTTCGTCAGCAGGGTTAGGATAGTGCTGTTGATAAAGCTGCACGAACCCTAACAAATCTTGGGCGTATTCCTGTGTATGGACGAGGTTGCCGTGAATGAAGTTGACCGGGTTGTTAATTTCGTGGGCGACTCCCGCAACCAGTTGCCCCAAACTAGACATTTTTTCGCTCTGAATTATCTGTGATTGGGTGTGTTGCAACTCACTTAGGGCGTTTTTGAGTTCACCGGTGCGGTCTTCCACCCGGTCTTCTAATTCTGCATTACTTTTTTCTAAGGCCGTAAACGATTCGCGCAGTTGTCTTGCCATGTGGTTAAAGGAGTTGGCAAGGGCGTTGAGTTCTTGAATGCCGCTGTCTTCTACAGCTTGGTCGAAGTTGCCAGATCTTATTGCCTCACTCGCCCGATTCAGTCGCAGAATCGGACGCGCAATCCAGCCGGAGGTGAGAACGCCCATCCCACAAGCTACCCCCAATGCTGCTAAGCAGAGCCAGATTGTGGTGCGAGTATTGGCATCAATCTGTGCCATGAACTCGCTTTCTGGCACACTCACCACCACTAACCAATCCAATCCATATTGGTCGCGCCAGGGAGTGACTTGCACATAGTAGAGTTCTCCCTGAAAATCAAGTCGGAAATCCGTTTCTTTAGAAATGGATTGAAACCCTTTGAAGCGTTGCTGGATTTGTTTGGCAATTCCCTGCACTATGGGATTGCCACTGTCGATCGCCTTCAAACGCCGAATCTCGTCCTTGACAGTGGTAAAGGGTTGTTCTTTCGCAGAATTAGCAATCAACAGCCCATTTCGTTCCATGATGAAAACCTGCCCTGAGCTACTGACATCTATATTCCGCAAGAAATCGCTCAGCTTCAACAGATGGATATCGACTCCAACCATTCCTAGCAAGCGATTATTTGCGTCATAGATGGGGCGACCAGCGGAGGCAGCGATGTAGGGATAATTGGGATAATTTACGGTGACGATCCGCGACCAGATGGGTTTACCTGCTTTCACGGGTTCGGTGTACCAGGGTTCTTGGAAGTTGTCCCAATCATAAATAGTCACGACGTGAGTGCGATCGCCTTTGTTATCGGTGGCATAGTTGGTGACATTATTCGGGGGTTTGGGACTCCAATCATCAATCACGACGGTTTTGCCGTCGTAGCGTGCGGCTCCTACTCCCTCACCCGTGGTCAGCCCAATGCCGATGTAATTCAGGTCATAGGCCTGCATTTGGTGCCAGAAATACTTAGCGAGGGTTTGGCGATCGCGCACATCTAGCAATCCCATCCGAATCGCATCGGCGTTAATCCGAATCACTTGATGCGGAATAGATAAATAAGCATCCAGATGTTGATTCACCGTGCTGCAGGTTCGATCCATCAACTGCTCCGCCAGGTTGTTTACCGCTTTCTGTCCATTTTTGAACGACAAATATCCCACCAGACCGACTGCTCCAAAGATTTGCAAAACAAATGGCACGATCAGTATGAGCTGCAATCGGAGCGCCTTAGTTTTGCCGAATTGACGTATGTTCATGCTCAAAAATTACTTTTCTTTTAGTGGGATATACCTGATATCTTGCACCATTGTCAGCAACAGGCAAGATGCCTGTTCCACAAGAAAATTTATCTTTTATAAACAGGCATCTTGCCTGTTTATAAAAGGCTAATTGAGAATGGTGCAACCTATGAGATATACTATACATTTCCATCATGTTTATACACACAAAATTTAAGTTTTTTAAGTAAAAAAATGTCATTTTTTATGCTTTTCCTGAGCCTTGCCACCCGTGATGAAAACTGCTCAGTGCTGCTCCCAAAGGGATCTCGCCCTTTTGTCGAAACCCGATCGATCGGCTTTACTGCAGAGTTTTCGCCGAGCTTGAATTGCAAATTCAAAGTTTAGTAAACGTAAGGCGTGGCCGGATTGTTAATGGTTGCTACCTCTAATTGATTTGGGAATTTTGGTTGATAGTAGCGCCGATTACAAAACTTGCCGTGGGGCGATCGGAATTTCAATAATAAACTCGCTCCCCTCTCCGGGTGCAGAAACGCACGTCAATTTTCCGCCGTGAGAACTGACAACAATCGAGTGAGAAATAGACAATCCCAAACCAGTTCCCGAGCCCACCGGCTTAGTTGTAAAAAACGGATCGAAAATCTTGTGCAGCACCTCAGTTCTCATCCCCGGCCCGTTGTCGGCAATTCTAATTATGACAGACTTCCTGTCTGTCACCTCTGTAGAAATTGTAATAGTAGGCTGTTCCTGAGAGTTTTCCGGGCAATCTCTTGCTACGAGGAGAGCGTCGATCGCATTTGTCAAAATATTCATAAATACCTGATTCAACTGAGACGCATAACAAGTAATTAGTGGTAGCGTGCTGTAATTTTTTATCACCTCAATTCCCAAACGGCCGCCCTCTTTTCTCAGGCGCGGTTGCAGCAACATCACCGTACTGTCGATGCCATGATGGATATCTACCGACTTCATTTGCGCTTCATCGAGGCGCGAGAAATTCCGCAAGCTCAGCACAATGTCCCGGATTCTTTCCGCTCCTACTTTCATAGAATCCAGCAGCTTTTGCAAATCTTCGCTCAAAAATTCCAGCTCAATTGTTTCTATTTCCTCCAGGATTTCATCAGCAGGTTCGGGATAGTGTTCCTGGTAAAGCTCAATCAACTTTAGCAAGTCTCTAACGTATTCGCTAGCCGGATTGAGATTGCCGTAGATGAAACTTACAGGATTATTAATTTCGTGAGCTACACCAGCCACCATTTGACCCAAACTAGACATTTTTTCCGTTTGGATTAATTGAGCTTGAGTTAGTTTAAGCTCGCGCAAAGTTTGTTCTAAACGCTCGTTTTTTTCATTTAACTCCTGCGTCCGCTCTTGGACTTTCTGTTCCACCGAATTGTAAAGCAGAGCATTTTCCAAAGAAATAGCAACTTGGGAAGAAAGCAACCTTAAAACTTCCAATCTCTGGGGAGTAAATGCCCCGACAGTTAAATTGTTTTCTAAATAAAGAATACCAATCAGTTTACCTTGATTGATGATTGGAGTACACAAAATAGATTGGAGTTGATGTTTGGCGACGTAAGGATCGGCTGTAAATAGTCCCTCAGCCGCCGCATTGCTCAACACCAAATCCGAGCGAGTCCTTTCCACATAATTAATCACCGTCACAGGTAAATCCTGATAGCCTTCAACAGGCGTAAATTGCAGCACGGCTACATCTTCAGAAAATACTGACGCTTTAGCTAAAATCAACAGTTGACCATCTCTGACCAATATCAAAAAACCTAATTGAGCACCTGCATTTTCCAAGGATATTCTCATTAAAGAAGCCAGCAACTTATCGAGGACAATTTCGCTAGAAATCGCCAGAGATGCTTTCATTACCGTTGCTAAATCCAGCACTCTCGCATCGCTGCCAGTAGAACTATGAATAGTTGTTGTAGTTTGATTGTTTTTAAAACTTCCGTTGAGCGGCGTCATTTCCCGCAACTGCGGATACTTCTGTTCTAAATCTTCTACTTTCCGGACTGCACCCCAGCGCAAGTAGCACGAGTGAGCTTCGCGCAAGTGGATTTTGGCATATTGATACTTGCCTTTACTCAACCAAAACTTAGCTGCTAGTTCATTTGCCAGCGCTTCATTTTGGACAAACTCATTGTCTTGGGCTAAATTTATAGAGAAATCGTACAGTTCTACAGCTTCTGAATCTTTCTTGGAAATTCTGGCTATTTCTGCTTGTACTAAAAGGTACTTGTGCAGAAAATTTTCGGCACAGTTGTCTGCCCAAATTTTCATCTGTTTTTGGTTGGCTTCTAACTTTTCCCAATAGAGCTTTTGCTCGTCTTCTGAAACATTTGGGAAAACGGCGGCTAAAACTAGAGAAAAGAAAAAATTCCATTCGGTAGCGGGTATCGCTCCGGTAATAAAAGATAGCTGTTTTTCTACTTCCAAAGCTAGTTGTAGCGCTTCGTTGAAGTTGCCGTACCAGTACATTACCTGGCATTTGCGAATCTGATAAAGGCAGAGCGAGTACCAATTTTGATGAGCTTTACAGTTGTGCACGTATTCAGCTTCGCTGATATCTTCGCTTTCAAATACAAACTTTTCAAGAGTGAGTTTGCTCAAGTTTCGCAGGATTAACTCTACCCCTAATAATATATCGGTTACGAGCTGATTTTTGGTTTTTTGGCTGAACTGCAAATACCTGCTCGTGTCGGCCATAATTTGCGAGATTTCTTTACCTTGAAAAAATGAGTTAGCTATGCGGTTGGACAGGATATAACCCGCATACTCTAAATCTCCTGATTCTAAAGCTGCTTGATATCCTTCATTGCTGATTGCGTGAGAATCTTTGATGTGGTTGAACCAGTAATAAAACATACTGACCAGGGATGAACAAGCTCTGCACTTCAAGCCGATATTGCCCGATTTTTCGCTGAGATTCAGCGAGAGCAAGCCGAATTGATACGCAGCTTTGTAATCTCCAGAAACTGCGTTTAAGAACATACCGTAGCCAGCATAGCAAAGAGATGCTTCGGGTACTAAACCGTATTTAAGAGAAAGATTGACTCCTTTTAAAACGCTGACTTTCCACAAGTCTGGATTTTTGAGGTACGCGGATGTCAGCAAGTTTGTAATTAATTTGACTGCCACTTTTTTGTCTGGTACGGTCATTTCGGGGGCGTCAATCAGGGAAGGTATTTCTCTACCTGCCAAAAAATCTGTGGCTGCTGCAAATTCTTCGGATATGACTTTTTGTAGCCCGTCTAGCGGCAAGTCAATTCCGAGCAAGTTCAAAGCTTTGATTCCGGCTTTAACGGCTTCTTCGTACTTCGCCCGCAGGGTGTACTGCACGATCAGCAGGTTGTAAATTTCTACCTTTTCTAAGGGCGATCGCGCTTTTTCCAAAGTTATATTAATAAATTCTTCTGAGTTATCGAAATAACCGTTTAAATACTCAACATTTGCCCTCTCCATGTGCAAGGCAAAGGCTAAGTCGTAGTGGGAATTCCAAATATCGGCGGTCAAACCGTCCATACCTGCGGTCAAATACTGCAATGCTGAAACATAAGCGGTGGCGTCTTTTGCTCTGCGAGTTGCATCTAAATTCAGCGTGGCTAGTTCAATTAATTCGCGATCGTCTTTAATTAGCGATCGAGCTACATTCAAGTGATCGACTAATTCAAAAATTCTGTCAGCGCGATATTCAGCCGGAGTGTTTTCTAGGATTTGCCTGCCTATTTTCAGGTGAACTGCCTTTTTTTGCGAGTCGTCGATCAGAGCGTAAGCTGCTTGCTGTACCCGATCGTGCAAAAATTTATAATTCAGAATTAATAGCGGAAACAGCACGTAATCTAAGGACTTGCTTTCCAATTCCGAACTGGGTAGGATCAGTCCAGACTTGATCGCTGGCAACAGTTGAGAAAAAGTTTCCGACGCTTCTTTCTCATTAATTAAAGAAAGAGTATTTAAGTCAAATTCGTTGCCCAAACAAGCCACCAAACGCAAAACTTGCTGCGTTGAACTTGGCAGTTTTCTCAATTTTTGTACCATCAAATCTACTACATTGTCAGTGATAGCGCACTGCTCTATTTGAGTCATATCCCAATGCCAGCCGCCCTTGCTCCCCGACTGTGGCGGGTGAAAAACTAGCAAGTTTTCCTGATACAATGTTTGTAGGAATTGATTGACAAAAAAAGGATTGCCGTCTGTTTTGCTGACCACCAGTTCAGCTAAAGGTTTGACAGATTCTCGATCGCTGTGCAACGTCTCGGCAATCAAATGAGTTATGTTTTCCACCCCCAGCGGCGACAAAGCAATCTCATTAATGATAGCTTCCTGATTTCGCAGGGTCTCGACAGTCATCATTAAAGGATGAGTGGGACTAACTTCATTATCCCGATAAGCGCCAATTAAAAACAGATATTGCGTAGCTTCATCTGTCATCATCAATTCGATCAATTTGAGAGTAGCAGAATCAGCCCACTGCAAATCGTCGAGAAAAATTACCAGCGGATGTTCGGGCTGGCAAAATACGCGAATAAAATTTTGAAAGACTAAATTAAAGCGGTTCAGACATTCCGTCGGACCCAATTCAGCTACAGGAGACTGAGCTCCGACAATTAATTCAACTTCGGGAATGACATCAATAATAATTTGCCCGTTTTGACCGAAGGAAGTGCGGAGTTTTTCGCGCCAAACTGCTAATTGAGCCTCGCTTTCAGTTAACAGTTGCCGCACCAATTCCGAAAAAGCGCTAACAACCGCAGAGTAAGGAATAGTCCGCTTGTACTGGTCAAATTTTCCCCAAATAAAATAGCCGCGCCTGCGAGTAATAGGTTTTTCTAAAATTTTCACCATTGCAGATTTGCCAATGCCGGAATAACCAGCAATCAGCATCATCTCGCTGCGAGATTTATGCTGTCCTCTAGCGAACACTGACCGGGAACTTTCTTTTCTCGATTTGCTCTCTTTCTTGAGCACATAAAGTTGGGCAGGTTCGCTGCGGTAGGGTCGATTATTTGTTGCTGCTACCCGTTCAAATGCCGCTAAAAGAGTTTCAACTTCTCGCTGTCTGCCGTAAAGTTTTTGAGGGATTTGAAATTTTTCGGAAATATCTTGGGTGGCGAGAGGAAACTCGGAAATAACCCCAGATGTTTGCAACTGAAACAGGCAGGATTCCAAATCAGCTTTTAGTCCCCAAGCACTTTGATAGCGCTCCTCAGCAGTTTTTGCTAACAATTTCATCACAATATCTGAAACAGCTTGAGGAATTTCTGGAGCAATTTCAGCGAGAGGGACTGGTTGTTTGGCGATGTGACAGTGAACTAACTCCATAGGATCTGTAGTGGGAAAAGGGAGCTGTCCTGCCAGGATTTCATAGAAGGTGACGCCGAGGGAATAAAAGTCGGTTCGGTAATCGATTACCCGGTTCATTCTGCCGGTTTGCTCGGGCGACATATAGGCTAAAGTTCCTTCTAAAAAATTAGGATTTTTATTGGGAAATTTTTCCAGGTTTGATGCCGTTGAGATGCTAAAATCTATGAGTTTAACTTGTCCTGTAGCTGGATTAAAAACTATATTAGAGGGGTTAATATCTTTATGAATTACATTTTTGCCGTGAATTTCTCCCAAAGTTTCAGCCACTTTGATGGCCGTCGTCAGAAATCCTAGAATGGTAAATTTTTGGGAAGCCCTAAAAATTTTTAAAGATTCTCCCCCAAAATCTTCTAATATCATTGCCAGACTATTTCTCACCTGCTGCAACTTGTACACTTTAACAACTCCGTCCAGCAGGCTCAAGTTGGCAGTAATCTCATATTCGCGCTTGTATCTATTCAGTTCTTCAGGAGTCGGATAGTCTTCTTTGATAAGTTTGATAATAACAGGTTGGTTGTCCTGCTCGTTGTGGCCGCGGTAAACCAGGGAAGTGCTGCTTTCATAAATGAGAGCGAGAACTGCAACGCCGGGAATTGCCATCATAGTTGGGTTCTCTCAAATTAGGTGTGCTGGGTCAATTTTATAGGACTTACGCGCGGCGGGCTAGAAACCCGGTTTCTTCGTTGCTAGTCGTTGACGAACCCAGGATTTTATCGTATAAACCGGGTTTTTTTTCGTAAATCCTATGTTATTCTTCATTATCACTCAAGAGCTATCTTTTGGGATGTGTGGGAAGGCACGTCTTGACAGCAAAGAGCTGTTGCTGACAAAAGCCCCCTGGGGCTTTCGTCACCTTAGCAGTTAGGTTAACAAGAGCGCAAATACAGGATGTGTGGGACACTTTACTCTGACACTCGATCGCCATCCGGACAAATAAATTATTTCAGCTTCCAAGGAATTGCTGGATTTTAGCCGAGCGCCACCGCATTACGTGAAAATACGTAAGTGCTGCCAGATTTATTTTTTCCCGTGACAAGGTGCGAATTGCTGGTTCTAAAAAAACTGAGCTGCCAGATTTATTTTTTCCCGTGACAAGGCACGAATTGCTAGTTCTAAAAAAACTGAGCGGTGCAAGTTTTAACTGCAATTCGCGGCCGAGGCGCTGAGGGAAGTAATACCATTTTAGATTTGAGATTTTAGATTAAAGAATTGAAGAATGGGGAATGACTGATGACTATCAGGGTTGGGAACACGGGGAGAGAGTTGCATTCTTTCTTTAAACTGGTGCAATGGCGTTTTGCCGATCGTGCTGTGTGGCTTCGGGAGCCGTAATTTCCCTCAATTATGTCTGTTTGGGCGATCGATAAACAAGTCTAACTGATCGTTAGAACCCACTAATATCAACTCCGTTAGCCTCCCAATAGTAAATTCGAGTTCACTGTTGACGGTTGACGGTTGGCAGTGAACAGTGAACAGTCAACTGTCAACTGTCAACATCATTTCGATGTAACCGGAAATGATATAAATTTGACAAAAAATGTAGAATTATTGCACCTTGTCTGGTTCGCCGCAGCGAACCCTAGGGCGAGATAATTTGCCTAGCTGTGAAGAAATTTTTAGGAAAGATTAAGAATTATTGCCATAAAAGCTAGGTCAATTTGTTGGGATTACGAGCCAAATCTCAAGCAGGAAAGGCGTTTGAGGATTTACCAAATCTGTAAATCCTCAGAAAGTTACTATTTCTAAAGGATTCATCCGGTGAGAAAATCAGAAACAACCTTAAAATTTAGCAGTAATCGCCCGATCGGGCAATTCTCAACCAGCACCAGGAAAAATACCTGTCAGTCACTCAGCCCTAAAGGGACTGAGCTTGTGAGAGCGATCGAGCAAGCTGTACTGACGGGCCTAAGACCTTAGAGGTCTACGTTATTTGAGTCATGACACCCTGTGGATGCGAAGCTAGTCAAGAGTCCTGTCATCTGCAATTAAACAGTCTTAAAGTCACTGAGGCAGTGTTGCAGGTCTAAAAAGCTCTGATAACAAAGGCGCGTGCTAACATTACCCCGCAAGGGAGATCGAGGCAACCATACCTCACGCCTTGGGGCAACCATACCCCTCCACCCCTCGCCCGAGGGGATTCAAAGCGGTTTTAACCGCCAAGTAGTTTCTTCTCAGGTCTAAAGAGTCTGAGTTTCCCACTTACCGAGTATTTTTTATGAAATTGGCTTATTGGATGTACGCAGGCCCAGCCCACATCGGCACTTTGCGCGTAGCCACTTCCTTCAAAAACGTCCATGCGATCATGCACGCACCGATTGGAGACGACTATTTTAACGTCATGCGTTCCATGCTGGAGAGGGAACGGGATTTCACCCCGGTAACTACCAGCGTTGTTGACAGACACGTACTGGCGCGGGGTTCGCAGGAACGGGTGGTGGACAACATCACCCGCAAAGACAGAGAAGAACACCCAGATTTAATCGTGCTCACCCCGACTTGCACCTCCAGCATTCTGCAAGAAGACTTGGAAAACTTCGTGGAACGAGCTCAATTGGATGCTAAAGGCGATGTATTGCTGGCGGATGTTAACCATTACCGCGTCAACGAACTGCAAGCAGCCGATCGCACTTTGGATCAAATCGTCCAATTTTACATTAACAAAGCCCGCAAAAAAGGCGATTTAGTAGAAGCCAAAAGCGAAAAACCATCTGTCAACATTATCGGTATGTCTACCCTGGGTTTCCACAACCAGCACGACTGCACCGAGTTGAAGCGTTTGATGGCAGATTTGGGCATTGAAGTCAACGAAGTTATTCCCGAAGGTGCTTCGGTTCATAACTTAAAAAGACTGCCGCGCGCTTGGTTTAACTTGGTTCCTTATCGGGAATTGGGGATGATGGCCGGGGAGTATTTGCAAAAAGAATTCGGCACGCCGATGGTGGATATTACGCCGATGGGTGTGGTGGAAACTGCGCGCTGTATCCGCAAGATTCAGCAAGTGTTGAATGCTCAAGGTGCGGATGTTGATTACGAGAATTTTATTGACCAACAAACTCGATTTGTGTCGCAGGCTGCTTGGTTTTCGCGATCGATCGACTGCCAAAACTTAACGGGCAAAAAAGCCGTTGTATTTGGCGATAATACCCACGCTGCGGCGATGACGAAGATTTTGGCTCGCGAGATGGGAATCCACGTTGTGTGGGCTGGAACCTACTGCAAACACGATGCTGATTGGTTCCGGGAACAGGTAAGCGAGTATTGCGATGAAGTGCTGGTGACGGACGATCACGGGGCGATCGGAGATGCGATCGCCAAAGCGGAACCTTCGGCGATTTTCGGTACGCAAATGGAACGCCACGTCGGTAAGCGGTTGGATATTCCCTGCGGCGTAATTGCTGCACCGATTCACGTCCAAAATTTCCCGATCGGCTACAAGCCATTTTTGGGTTATGAAGGCACGAATCAGTGCGTAGATTTGGTGTACAATTCCTTTACTTTGGGAATGGAAGACCACTTGCTGGAAATCTTCGGCGGCCACGATACTAAGGAAGTGATTACGAAGGGTATTTCGGCTGATTCTGATATGGCTTGGACGAAGGATGGACAGGCTGAGTTGAATAAAATCCCTGGTTTTGTGCGGGGTAAGGTGAAGCGGAATACTGAGAAGTTTGCGCGCGATCGGGGGATTGATAAGATTACCGTTGAGGTGCTTTACGCAGCGAAGGAATCTGTCGGCGCGTAGGTTATTGGTGGGGTGGGCATTTGCCCACCTTACTTAGTAATATCAACTCCGGTAGCATCGGAATTAATATTACTCACAGTCAGGACACGGCAGTGCCGTGTCCCTACCTCCATTAATTGTAGGGACACGGCACTGCCCATTGGTGTCAACTTAACGTCAAACCCAATCACAGACTGCTGTTTGACTATTAAATCTAGATCCCCCCTAGCCCCCCTTAAGAAGGGGGGGACAAGAGTCTTCTGAAAGTCCCCCTTCTTAAGGGGGATTTAGGGGGATCTAGACTCAGGTAAAACCGATATTTATCAAGGATTTCAGTCTTAAGTTGACACCAATGGGCACGGCGCCGTGTCCTCTATATCATTCCGATGCAACCGGAAACAATATGACGATCGCCCTTTTCAAACAAGCGTGCGATCGACCTTATTCTTCCGCGCTATCTTCTGGCTCATTTTCCGCCTCAAAATCCACCTTCTCATACATATCTGCTAGCGGTACTTCAACTTTAAAAAAATCAAAAACTAGCGCTGTATCCTCTTCATCGTACTGACTGTAGGACCATCGCTTGTTTGCCAACTTGCAATACTGCTCTACATAAATTCGCGATTGGTCAATTAGAATATACTCTTGAAAGGTCGGCAGCGTTTGATAAAACTGAAACTTATCGCTGCGATCGTAACTTTTGGTAGATTTGGATAAAACTTCAATAATAACTTGAGGATTTATTACCGTATCTTTGCGATTGTTGTAATACTCAGGTTTCCCTAAAATTACCATCACATCGGGATAAGTATAAAATCGCTTTTTCGGCATCCACAGGCGCAGGTCACCCATGAAAATATTATAATCAAGTCCCTTAAGAGCAAGACGTAATGCTATACTCATATTCAGGGAAATGTGATTGTGATTTGTACTTGCACCTGTGATGGGAATAATTACTCCGTCGCAATATTCACTTTTAGACTCTGCTGTTTCTTCCAAAGCTAGATATTCTTCTGGAGTAAAGTATCGCTGTGCTGTTGGCTGTTCTGTTACTTGTAGACTAGCTGTCACGGTTTTTTACCCAATTCAATTAATATCTTGCGTCCAGTCTAACATTGCCCAAAAATGCGATCGCCCGAATCAAACATTCGGGCGATTAAGAATGGGATAGCTTCGCCGCGCGTACTTTCAGAGAGTCGCAACCAAAATTAGTCGATCGGATCGAAAACTAGAGTCAATCGAGCACCGGGAAGCAGTTGTTTGAGAACTCGCAAGTGACCCTCTGCATCTGACCAACTGCGAAAGCGACCCACAACGACCCTTTGCAGATTCGGAAGCAAACGAACCACAATCCACGGTCTGAGACGTTTCTCATACGGCATAATAGGTGTATCTCCTTTATTAATTGGAGCCATAGCCAGTCCTTGCTTTTCCACGGCGGGGGACTGGCTTTTGACTTTGCACCTGTAGTGTGCTGTAAAAATTATTGCACAAAAGGCCCTCATTGGTAGCAAAAAATTACTAAAATAGCGTTATCGCACCACGTTCGGCGTAAACTTGTATGATTGGGAGCGTTAGCACAAGGCAAATATTGACAGTGAGCAAGCGCGTTCACATAACACTCCCCGACTACATCTATGAATCTTTAGAGCAGTGGGCCGATCGACAAGGTAGACCCACAGCCAGCTTGATAGCTTTTATTGTTGAAACAGCGGTGTTGGAAGCCAAAAAAAAAGGAGACATACCCCCTGAGCCTGAAGATCCCAAGAGCGACAGTAGTTCCTAGGGTGCGTCGCCACCCAAAATCTCAGACTTGCATATCGATAATCTTAGTCCTGGACGCAGAAACCGGGTTTTTTACGAAAATATTGGCTTGTAGCCTTTAATATCGGTAAAAAACCCGGTTTCTTTGGTTTGATGTGTCCAGGAGTGAATCTAATAGCGACCCACCTGTGCGATGATTAACTTTCCCATACAACTTGGCAAATCCACCGCACGATCGCTCCAATCAAATCAGATTGACTGAGTGAAAAAGCTGTCAGCGAATCCGCGTTATTCTCGCTAACAATAGCAATATTGCCGTCAAACTTGCTTAAATCGTTGACAAATGTCTCGCTAAATCCAGTCGCCTCTTCCCCCCGCGAGTTGTAGAATACTAAGATGAAAGATTTCTCGC
Source organism: Microcoleus sp. AR_TQ3_B6 (assembly GCF_036702785.1). Classification (NCBI taxonomy): domain Bacteria; kingdom Bacillati; phylum Cyanobacteriota; class Cyanophyceae; order Oscillatoriales; family Microcoleaceae; genus Microcoleus; species Microcoleus sp. AR_TQ3_B6. The sequence goes on from NZ_JAUBVJ010000017.1 coordinate 44,354, forward strand.
TATCCACCAGCAGCAAATCCCAATAAGTTTGTAAATCTGCCATTGTTTTCGGTGTGCCATCCTCACTTTTGGGACAGCCTTGTTTCAGCATTTCGGTGTAAATCTTGGCGGCGGGGTTGTCGGGGTTGATGAAGTTTTTGCTGTCGATGAACAGGAGTTGGATTTGAGTGGATAATTCGGCTTGATTATTGATTTCTCTGGCAATGTCTTGGGGGAAAGTTTGCCAATCGGGAACTTCAGGATGGGGTGTGGTGGGTGGATGGTGCCATGCGTGATAGAAGGTGGGGTAAGGGAGATTTTGGGCACAGTGCCAGATGACTTTGTAGGAATTGTTGTATCTGTCAAAGTCATTTTCGTAAGTCTCATCGGATAGGCAATTTTTTAAGGCAGTGACAACCCCTTTCATTTGCTGAGTTTCTGTCATTTTTGTTGTTAAAAAAAAGGCTGCTGTCTCCTGTCTAGATTTATCCTCACCTGTGAGGATAAATTGAGTTAAATCTGCAATCGGATATGGGTTGCCTTCGTCTATTACCCCTAACCTATTTGTGTCTATTTTCCCTAACCTATTTTCTGCTTGATACCGAATATTTTTATCTCCAGAGGTGTGGAGTAACTCAGTCAAAGCGACGATAGAATCTGGGTTGCTTTCGTCTATTTTCCATAAGCTATCTGCTGCTTGCAACCGAATAAATTCATTCTCCGAGGTGCGGGTTAACTCAGTTAAAGCGGCGATCGCATCTGAGTTATCTTCGTCTATTTTCCCTAAGCTTTCTGCTGCCCGCTGCCGGATAGATTCATCCTCAGAGGTGCGGATTAACTCAGTTAAAGCGGCGATCACATCTGGATTGCCTTCCTCTATTTCCCCTAACCTATTTGCTGCCAGGCACCGGATACCTTCATCCTCAGAGGTGCGGGTTAACTCAGTTAAAGCCGCAATCGCATCTGGATTGCCTTCCTCTATTTGCCCTAAGCTATATGCTGCCAGCCACCGGATATCTTCATTCTCAGAGGGGCGGATTAACTCTGTTAAAGCGACGATCGCATTTGGGTTGCCTTTGCCTCCTATTTCCTCTAAAGTATATGCTGCGTTCTGCCGGATTTCAAAATCCTCAGAGGTACGGATTAAGTCAGTTAAAGCAGTGATCGCATCTGTGTTGCCTTCATCTATTTTTGCTAAGATTGTTGTTGCCATACACCGAATATCTTGATCCTCAGAGGTGCAGATTAACTCAGTTAAAGCAGCGATCGCATCTGGGTTGCTTTGGCCTATTTCCCCTAAGTTTATTACTGCCTTATACCAAATATCTTCATCCTCACAGGTGCGAATTAACTCTGTTAAAGTAGCGATCACATCTGGGTTGCCTTCGTCTATTTCTTCTAAGATTATTGCTGCCATACACCGAATATCTTCATCCTCAGAGGTGCGGAGCAACTCAGTTAAAGCGCCGATCGCTCTTGTACGATCACTCTCGGGCAATATTGCTTTTGATGCTTCGGCAATTGGATCTAAAAATGTCTGCCACTCCTGCTTTTCAATATTGAAATAACCAAATCCCCACTGCACAATTTGAGCAACGATCGCATCAGCCAAAGAACAATCCTTAAACTCATCAATTAATACAGCCGCTAAAAAATAAGCTCGATACCAATAAAACTCATCTTCAATTCCATCATCAAACTCGACCAACGCCTGAATAAATGCTTCCTTCTCCTCCCTATCCACATCCTTTCGCCCCATCCACAACAACATCACCTCTTTCCACTGCCGCTCGAAAATCGGATAAATCTCCTGCTGCTGATTCTGCGGCACGTGATTCAAGAAAAAGTGCCAATCCTCAATCTGGCAGGCTGCAAAATATTCCTGAAAAGAAGGATGATAGAAAGCATAAACAGATTTCAGCGGGTTTTCGGCATCACCTCCGACTCGATTCAGCCAACCTAAGTCAATTGCTTTTTTAAATAACTCTGGATGCGGTTGCTCCAGATGTTTGCTCACAAACCAATCCGGCAATATCGATTTATATCCAGCTTCAATTGCTGTCCGTGCAAACTTTCTCAAGGCAGCATTTAAGTTTGTTCTCTGTGCTGGTGTTGTCGGGAAAGCTTGTTTTTTGAAATCATAAAGCGCTACGACAAATACCTCATAAAGTTCGGCTTTAGTATCCGGTAATTTTTGCTGTCCGAATTCCCAAGTTAAACACAGCAGGAATAACCGCAGGGGATTGCGTACTAAATCTTTGATTCGCTCTTTTCCCGGTTCGTCTAAGGCGGCGCGGAGATTCGCCCCCAGCTTCCCCTTACCCAGGGGGGGAGCAGGAATTGAGGTGGTTTCTTTGGCGCGTAGAACCCCCCCCAGCCCCCCCTTGGTAAGGGGGGGAGCAGGAATGGAAGTAGTTTCCACCCTGGGTAAGAGATTAGGAATCGGGCCAGTTTCCCCCCTTGGCAAGGGGGGATTAAGGGGGGTAAACCATCGATCGATAAACAATTTCACCTGATCGCAATTCTCGCCGTCTCCATAGCTGAAATCGAGCATTCTATAAGTATCAAAATCAGACAGGGCATTCCCCGTTGCCTCCCAAATATTCAGGCGGCAACTGATTACTATTCGTACTTTATCAAATACCCGTTCTCTCAACTGTGGCGACAGAGTTCCCAGGGAATCGGCTATTCCCATTTCATCCGCGCCGTCCAACAGCAACCAGATTTTTCCTTCACTCAGTAATTCATTAAATTCTTTCACCCATTCCGCAGGTGCAGCATCCAATTTTCCCGCCGCTATTCGCAGCCAATCTTCGATTAAATATTTGCACAAAGGTTTTTTCACCTCTGCTAAGGATATCCATACCGGCAAATATTCAGTTTCCGCCAATATACGATCGCCAATTTTGAACAATTGAGTGGTTTTTCCCGCACCCGGTTCGCCGATGACAGCAAGGCGTTTGCCGTTGCTTTTAGGGCTGTCACTGTTAGCGAGGACTTTTTGGCAAAATTCGTCGTAACTGATAAGTTTTCCGGCTTCCTGATAAGCTTGGGAACCTATTTGAGGGGAAAAATCATCGCGGCGCTGGGGTTTTTGCTGGCGTTCGATTAATCCCAAGGGGACGTGGTCGAGGTCTATTTTTCGCCCTAAGTCGTTAGCAAAAAAAGTGTTGGCTGCTTGTCGCTTGGTTTGGGCTGCGGCGCGGCAGGTTTCGCGCCAGTCAATTTGGGTTGCTGGCGGTGAGGGTGGGCTCCATTCGTGGCGATCGACAATTTCGGTTATTTGTAAACTTAAAGCTTGGCAAATTGCGTTAGCATAACCTCTCTCAATTCCTATACCCTTGAAAAACCGCTCAACAGTCTTGTGACTTCCGATACCAGCCTTTTCGGCAATACTGGGAAATGTCCAAGGTTTGCCGTTATCGTCTTTTCCAGTATTTTTGGCGTTGTTGAGTTTGGCAATTCCGTCTGGAGTCGCCGGAATTCCTCGATCGCGCGTTTCGCCCATAGGTATCAGACTGATGTGATTCCCGATATTATAGCGGTTTTCTCTGGGGTGGAATACACATCAGTCCTTGACGCATTCAGACCAAAGAAACCGGGTTTTTACCTAATATGTGGACTGCGACGCGTCTTTTCGTAAAAAACCCGGTTTCTGACCACCCGCGCTTAAGTCCTAACAGATATTCGGTAGGGATACAGCATTGCTGTGTCTTTACTGTGTCTTGGTTACGAGATGTGCGATCGGGACAGAAAGGGGAACTTAATATCTGTCCGTTATTGGCCTGGTACTACCGCAGCTATTCAGTTATTTATAAATTAACCCATTGAGAAAACCCGCCATGACTACACAACAATTCAAAATCATTTTGGCTCAAAATCCGCAGATTCAATTATTCATCTGGCTGGCTTTCATCGAGTACGCAGAACTAGAAAGCCTCGAATCGAGTAAAAAATCACTCTCCCAGGAGTTCAAAGATATTGTCAAAAATCACAAATTCACCTCCGTTGTTGGACAATTGACCGAGTTTGGCATCGTCAATTTAATCTCGTGGTTAGATCCAGTTTCAGGATTTTGGATTGGTATTGTTTGCTTAGTTTGGCATATTTTCCAGGATATTAGGGAAGAAGACGAAGAAGACAGCGATAGTCACTCCAAATAGGTTCGCAGCATCGGACTTTAGTCCTCGGTTGGGAATGAGAATTAACAATAGGTCGTCACATCTTCGCCACACTCGTCAGCCAAATAACACAAAGCTCGAAAGCGCAGCCCAACCACTTGCTCGTAAAGCGGATTTAACTTGCACAGCGGCGGAATGGAGAATAAAGTGCGATCGCCCGCGAGGAAAATTCTACAATAGACCTCTTGCAAAAATGCTGAGACCCCTCCCCTTAGTAAGGGGAAGGAGCCTAATTTTTCTTGCTTCCCCCCGAAGCTGCGGGGGGACTGAGGGGGGTGTTTTTGACTTTTGCAAGAGGTCTAATATCAGATGAGCCAATATTGCCCTAATGCAAAAAGTTATGTCAACCTTTACTCCAAGGAAGCATCCCGCTATTGTGGCGCCCGTCGGGCCTAAAAATAGTTTAGCGAAGCATCCCCAATTCAGATTTCATCATCCCGCTTTCCTGCACAATCGCGGAGGCTGCTTCCCCCAAAATTTTGTGTGCGGCCGTCGTCGGATGAATGCCGTCCCAAAACAAAAATCGATCGGGACTACCACAAACACCTGCACCCGATAAACACGCACTCATCACATTAGTCAAGCCATATTTAGCCGGATTTGCTCTCGCATCCCGATAAAGCGCATTAGCATCCAGAGTCGCAATTTTTAAGTCAGAATGCTGTTGACTTAATACCTTAACCGTTCGCCTCAAACCCTGATTGTGTGCTTGTGTTAATGCAGTGAGGCTTGCCGAATTAGCGCTTGTTCGCGTCGCCGGTAACTGCCCCAAATCTGGTAAATTTGCCAGCAGGATATTTTTGGCACCCACACCAGCAAGAGATGCGATCGCCCTCCCCACATTTTCAACCGGAATATTCGCATTATTTCCCCCCTGCAAATAGTCATTCGCCCCCGCCCACAGTACATACAGCGCATGAGGATTTGCCTGTTTGTGGGAGTTAGTCCACGACTCAACTTGAGTTAACAAGCCAGGGACAAGGCTGTTGCGATCGCTTCGGGTTGTTGCACCTCCACAGGCAAAATTAGTGACTCGTTCAGGCGGCAACTTTAGGCGATCGGCAAGATACTCTACCCAAACCTTACCATTCGAGTAACGCCCTTGAAAGTAAGTCGAACGAGGCGGATACTGACCCCCGCTGGATCGAAACACCATTCCCATATCGGAAAGACTGTCGCCAAATACATATAGTTCATTGACAGCCTCAGAACTTTGAGCTGATAGGATGAGTGCAACCATAAAAGATAAAAGCGCAATAATTACTGCAAAAAACGTTTTTTTCAACACTTAGTATTAGTTAGATGCTTAAAATATTTGATAATTTGTAGCCGGTAATTACCGAGCTCGGTATTTGGCGATTTAGTGTGAGTTATATTCTTGAAATCGCTTAAATATTAGCCCCAACTACTAATATATCAATTACTCGTTACTAGGCTCTGCCTGGTAACGCATATCCGGAGGAAGAGCCTCCATAGTCTGGGCCGAGGCAGAGCAAGAGTGACATCGGTTCCCAGGAAGAGCCTGGAAGTTAACCAGTTATTGAAACTGATGCGAGGATTGCTATATTAGCCCCAATTACTAATATATCAATTTGGTAAAAAATGCGGGGAGTAAAACTGAACCTTAATTGTGAGTTGCCTCACTCCACTGCTCAACCTACATAGATTGGTGATGTCCTTGACATTTTTCTAATGGTATCTAGCTCATACCGCTGTAGAGGGGAAAAAACCGTACATATTTTGGGAGATTACCCAATAAAGTTAGGCAAAAGACGAACCTGCAGCATCCCGGTTTGGCGCTGTTGAGCCTCAAACGGATATTGAGCCGTTAAGGTACACCGAAGCATCCCATTTGATTGACATTTTTCATCAACCACAGCAATCCTGAAATTTTCAACCTTCTATCAATTTGTTTTACTGCCGACTCTACAGCCCCCAAACCTCCAAAGCAAACCTTTTGTGTTGACAATTGCTCTTCGTTAACAACCCGGAGGCGATGCTTCTTCAAATAAGCATAAAAGTTCTACGCTGGTTTTTGACGGCAAGACTTACATCAATTGATAGTTTCCTCGCCTCGTCCTTGCGACAGAAATTCCTTACCCCGTCAGGCCAGACGCTTCAACGACCCATCCGACCTTATATCAATTCCGGTTAGATGGGAATGATTAAACCACAGAGGGCACAGAGGACACAGAGAAAGAGAAGAGAGAGATAATAATTCCGATGAAGGGCGGACATGATATTACATAGATTTTCAACCTTCGTGATACCAATCTAAAATTTCCCGCCAGGCCCCGTCAGGATTCAACTGGACAATAACATTGCAAATGCCATCATGACCATCTCCCAAACAGGTTAGTACCTCTGATAAAGGCTGACTGTTCAGATAATTAATTAACGCTTGATTGTCAAGAAAAAATGCCGCGTAATAACTGCCGTGCAGCCGCACAGCCTTGCAGTCAAGCCAGTGACTGCCCTCTCCCTCTTCTTTTCTGAGACGGACTTTCCCCCCATCCATACTGGTTTCCTTACCAAACAAAAACCCTCCCCAACAAGGATAAGGGAGAGTGAAAAGACAGTGAGAAATTTAAGTTTTTGGAGAATTAACAATAGGGAGTCACATCCTCGCCACACTCGTCAGCCAAATAACACAAAGCACGAAACCGCAGCCCAACCACTTGCTCGTAAAGCGGATTTAACTTGCACAGAGGCGGAATGTGAAATAAAGTGCGATCGCCAATTTTGACTTCCCGCTCAAACGGACACTGGCTGGGAATAAATTTACACAGCAAGCGAGCCAACTTTTGACTTTTAATTGCGGTGTTATCAAGCCATTGTTTTAGCGGATGCAAGGGGTCAAAGTGTGGCTTTTGACCGTAAGGTTGAGATTTTGTAGCGACACTAACTGCGGTTTCTTGTTTGCCCAACGATACCCAACTTGGTAGAGTTCGGTAGGAGACTGTATGCTCAAATACATTCATTTTGCTCTGTTCCTCTTTTATAACGAGGTGCCAAGAACTCTCTGTAGAGCTTGTGCGATCTTATCTACAATCAGGATCTACAGCATCTCGTTTGGCTTTACCGGATTGAACTTCTTAAATTAATGACTTTAGGCGAGAAAATTAGTTCCGGATTTTTTTAGGCACGGTGTGCGATCTAAAAAGTGTCCTCATTTCAAGCCCAACGATTGATTGAGCGGGTAAAAATTCTGTCTTCTACGTTCTAGCTTCTACCATCGGTTGACTCTCCTTTTGTAGTTCATCTACAATTTTGACGCATCGAGGTGAATTATTCCATAAGTGAAAATGCGGAACTTTTAATGAAAGTTATAATATTTCTAAATAAGCTCTGCTGCAAAAAACCCTGAAACCGGGCGCCCACTATCTTTTCTCGCGATCGCGAGGGAAACTCCTACAATTAGAAATAATCGGTATCACCGCCCTCACCACCCATGAGCAACCCAGAAACCAAAACTATCACCCGCGAATTGCAAACCCACGCCGCCATCCTCGGTGGCTTCGTCTCCCTCCTCTGGATTATCGAAATTGTCGATGTATTCCTGTTCCGAGGCAGGCTGAATGCCTACGGAGTCCGCCCCCGCAGCATCGACGGACTTGAAGGCATCTTGTTTATGCCTTTTCTGCACGGCAGTTTTGCTCACTTAGCTGCCAATACCCTCCCTTTTGTGACATTGGGTTGGTTGATTATGCTGCGAGAAATTAGCGACTTTTTTATCGTGAGTGCTATCACTGTGCTAGTCAGCGGATTGGGAGTTTGGCTGACTGGTGCGCCTAATTCCGTTCACATTGGTGCTAGCGGATTAATCTTTGGTTACTTCGGATTTTTGCTGCTGCGGGGCTATTTTGAACGCAGCTTTACCTCTATTTTGTTATCTTTAATTGTCGGTTTCTTCTACGGCAGTTTAATTTGGGGAGTTTTGCCCTCGCAGCCGGGAGTTTCCTGGCAAGGGCATTTCTTTGGCTTTGTTGGCGGGGTATTAACAGCCCAACTTTTAGGGCGGCAGAAACGGCCAATTAACTAGAATAAGACTGAGGCTGCATTGTATCATCACCTTGGTTTCTTGCTGATAAATTATCTGAAATCGCAGGTTTTTTGGCAAGAAACCCGATTTATTTAGTAATAGAAATTCTGAAAAGTATGGCTAAATATAGATGGTACGCGAGCATCTGTAAGGACACAGCATTGAAGTCTGCGCCTCCAAGAACACCGATTTTTAATAATTGGTATAATATTGGAGGATTGGAGCAGCGACTTTTTTTAATTGGTATAACAATTGCCTCCAGGAAAGTAGGACTAACTACTTACTAATAATTCAACGTGCGCCGGCAAGTATACAGTAAAAACCGAACCGCCACCTAACTCGCTTTGAACTTGTAGATCGCCACCCATCATCACGCAAAAGTGACGGCTAATAGTCAGTCCCAAACCCGTGCCGCCGTACTTGCGCGTAGTTGAGGCGTCGCCCTGCATAAACGCTTGAAATAAATGCTGCAATTGTTCCGGGGGAATCCCAATGCCCGTATCAGCTACGCGAAAAATTATTAAGTCGGAAGGTTCTGCTATTTCTTGAGTTGTTAAGCTGTCATGTTTAACTCTTTCAATGCAGAGGGTAATAGTGCCACGTTCGGTAAATTTGGCTGCATTGCTCAGCAGGTTGAGCAATATTTGACGAGTTTTGGTAAGGTCAGCATACATCATTCCCAAGTCGCTAGCACAATAAACTTCAAACTTATTAGAATTTTTATCTACCAAGGGTTTGACAGTAGAAGCTACCTCGTCAATTAAATTAACCGGGTTGAAAGTTTCCAAATAAAGTTCCATCCGCCCTGCTTCAATCTTAGAAATATCTAGAATGTCGCTAATTAAAGAAAGCAAGTGTTTCCCAGCAGTTTGAATTTTGTGCAAGTCGGGGATAAAATCTTCGCAGCCTAAATCCTCGGCGTCTTCTTTGAGCATATCGCTGTAACCAATAATTGCGTTGAGAGGTGTTCGCAATTCGTGGCTCATATTCGCTAAAAAGGCGCTTTTGGCTTGGTTTGCAGCTTGAGCGGTTTGAGCGACTTTTTGAAATTCTTCTGCTAATTTGCGCTGGGTAATATCTTCAGCAATACCGACGATGCGGTAAATTTCCCCTGTTTTGCTGCGAACTGGAAAAGCCCGATCGCGCACCCAGCAAACTGAACCGTCCGAGCGCACTACCCGATACTCCTCATCATAATCGCCCCGCCCCTGTTTCTCCAAAGCAGCCTTGACGCGATCTAGATCCTCCGGATGAATAGCATTCCAAAAAGCTTCCGGTTCAGAGTGCAAACTCTGACAGCTCAAATGCCATATTTTCTCGCAAGCAGGACTCACATAAACTAGCTGCTTTTGATTGGGTTCTCTAATCCAAAATACCTCATGAATATTTTCTGCCAACTGGCGAAACCGCTCCTCGCTAGCCCGTAACTTCTCCACAGCACTGTGAAATTCAGTCACATCCTGAATCAGCGAAGCCACCCCCACTATCCTGCCATCAGCATCAACCAAAGTCGTATTGTACCACTCGCACAGAATAATTTTGCCGTCCTTTCTGATGTTCTTGTTAAGGCTGGTAACTCCTCCTTTCTTAGTGAGCAAAGTTATAGATAGTTGCCTGACATACTCCTTAGCATCTTCAGGGACTATTAGATCGACTCCGTGGCGTCCCATTGCTTCCAAGCGGTTGTATCCAAAAATTCTTTCCGCTGACAAATTCCATTCCGCTACTTCAAAGTTGAGATTCCATTCAATCGCTCCCAAAGGAGTTTGGTGAAGATGGAGAGCCAGTTTTTGCTGCGAGTTTTTCAGAGAAATAATTAATTTATTTTTGTCGGCGAGCGCAGATTGCACCCGATCTTCGAGAGTAGTAAACGACTCTTCCAATTGACGGGCCATCATATTAAAAGAGCGAGCCAGGACACCCACCTCATCCTCCCGATCTAGAGACGCCATCAAGCCGGGATCTGCCGCCATCCCGTCCCATTCTCCCCGCGAAAAAGCATCCGCCGCCTTGCTCAGACGCCGAATCGGTACAACAATCCACCTAGAAGTCACAACGCCAATCGCCGTTGCCAGCACCAAAGCACCCAGACACATCACCACAGTATACCGAGTGTTGGCATTAATCCTTTCCATAAAATCCGCTTCAGGAACGGTCACCACAATCAACCAGTCGAGGCCGCTGCTGTCTGAGAGCGGCGTCACCTGTAGAAATTGCCGTTGACCGTCGATCGTAAAATCTAACTGGTGAGATCTGTCAATTTTGCCCAAATCCCCGAAGCGTTCTCTCAAATAGCGGGCACTCGATCGAATCTGAACATTCTTGCTGCTGGCTGCCACAATCCGTTTCGCAACGCCGTTGCTAACAATAAATGGTGGTTCAGGAGTAGAATTTGCCACCAATTGCCCAGACCTTTCTATAATAAAAGTCTGTCCTGATTTGCCAATTTTTAGACTTTCCAAGAATTGATTTATCTTGGAAAGTCTCAAATCAGAACCCAGGATTCCAATCAGTTTCCCATCCTCGCCATAAACTGGTTGAGCCGCCGTAATTGCTAGTTTGGGAGCGTCAAAATAAGTATAAATTTTACTCCAAGTCGGTTTGCCTGCGCGCACCGGAGCTATGTACCAAGGTCGGAGGCGGGGGTCGTAGTTGAGAGTAGTTTTTAATAGCTTGGTTGGTTCCCCGAACTCGGACTGCCCGTAGCGCTGCAAGTTATAGCCAGTAGATTGATTGGAAATGTGAACTTGCAACTTGCCGTCGTCGAGGCGTTCAACTCCAATAAAGTCTTTTTGTTCGGAGGCGAATTGAATGTAGCTAATTTTATCAAAGGTTTTGATTTGTTGGCAGAAGTAGCGTTGCAAACTATCAGCATCCTGCACGTTCAAAATGCCGAGACGGATGGCTTCGATATTGAGCTGATTGATTTGGTGGGGTGTTTTGATATAAGCATAAATATGTTGCTGGATACGCGATGTGACTTCTGCCCGCAGTTGTGTAGCAACATCGTTGACGGCTATGCGCCCGTTCCGCAGCGACAACCACCCCGTCAACCCTACAGCCGCGAAAGTCTGGATGGCAAAAGGCACCACAAGGACGATGCGAATTGGCACTTTGCCCGACATTTTTAAAATCTGGTCGGTCAGATATTTGATTGGCATGGTAAAGCAGAACTATTATGACCCCACAACATTTCCGTAAAGTGCAACCTGATAAGCGCAGATTTTGAAGTTGAGATCGTTTTAGTACGCAAAGTGCTGTTAATAACTCAGAATCTGCAGCTGGCAACTGAATTTTTAACGACTTCCACCGATATTTTAGCGCGATCGTCCGCTTTGAGAGCAGCGGCGATCGAGATGAATGCAGTATCCATCCTGGACTCACTCTACACGCTCCTACTATTATAGATTTGAGATTAAACAATTAAAGAATTGGGACAGACTGATTCTGTAAGGGTTTAGAACTTGCCTAGTGTTGCATTCTTTTTTTAAACTGGTATCTGAAACCGAGTTTTTTTAGGGTTTCGGCGGGCTGCAACGACGTATTTTCGTAAAAAAAAACACACACAATGGATGCCCAGGCGGATAGCCACCTGTGCATCCAGCACGAACTATTTTTCCACTCCTGACGCGCGCTAATCAAACAAACTGAGTTTTTGGTTGACTCCTTCCTGAAATGACGTATTTTGGCGTTTCAACCCGGTTGCGGGGTCAGTTCTATTTTTCCGATAACGCTATCCAAAGTTATAAGTTTTCACAGGAACTTTAATTGGTATCTACACAAGCAGCTACTTTTGATAGATTGCAACTTAATTGCGGTTGGGTACAATAAGCATAGTAGGATGCAACTAGCGGAGGCATTGACGATGAACGCAGTTATTGCTACTCTTGGCACTGCTCTGGGACTGACTTCAATTTTTATCGGTTTCACCCCGGCGGTTCTCGCCCAACAAAGACTGCAACCAGCGCCCCAAAATTCGGAAACGACTTTATCCGGCGACTCTCTCAGAAGTGTGGAGGACAGAACATTAGACTCGGACTACCAAAACTTGATTGGTGAACGAGAAACGGCGACTAATTCTGCTAGAAGGGAAAGCAGCTTGGGCGACACATTTCGCCTCAAAATCGATGGCCCATTGGAATTTATTACTACTCCTTCGGATGCCCAGCGCCAAGGAAATCCTTTACCTCCAAAACAAACCGACAGCGGCACGGAAGCGGGAGTTCAGCTTCAGCTAGGACTGTAGCAATTTTAAATGAATTCATTTGAAGCAAGCGAGCGATCGCGGAACCTAATTTTTGAGAGTCGGAACTCTTGTGACTGCGATCGCCTTTTTTTATACGTTTTATCACAAGTTGTGTGCGTTTCCATCACACTACAGCGCCGATTATCAACAGAAAATTAGGACTAAGCTGTTCATCATTTAAATTTTCGATGCTATCTAAGCAAGTATTGGGTTTCAACCTCTGAAATACGCATTTTAAATGCACCACAGCTTATTAAACTTCTGATTAATTGCGATCGGCTACATATCTTTACAATAGCGCATAAAACTGGCGGTGAAGGTGATGGGAAAGGCTAAACTGCTCGATTATTTACGGGGGGAGTTGGCGATATCGAATTCTGCGATCGCCGTTGCTCTGCGACACAGTGAACAAGATGCCAGCCAACTGCCGATGGTTCTGTGGCAGTACGGGTTAGTTACACTCGAACAGTTAAACCTAATTTTTGATTGGTTGGATGGAAGCTCAGCCGACTGAGCAATTTAAAATTTTCACCGAGAAAAGGTCGCAAGGATGCCCAACACCTTACCAGTAGGTCTGATTGGGTTCCAATTGTGGCGAATAAATACAGCAGATTCCATGTTAATCAAGTACACCCGTCAAGCGTTCAATCGCTGTAGGGAAACGGCACTGCCGTGTCCTCTATTTTTGCTATGTACCTCACTTACCTAAAAAATGCTGTAAATTGAGCGATCGCCAATTCTCTATTAGTAGGACTAAGACCAAAAAAAAACAGTTTCTCCGAAAAATAATGGATTTCTCCCAGAGATGCTCGCCGCAGAAACCGGTTTTTTTGCCCCGCGTGCGTAAGTCCTGATTGTATTAAATAAAATTACCAAATATAAAAAATTAACTTTTATGAAAGCAGAATCATAAATATCTATTTTTTGGGCAATAGCTATTTCCTCAAATGAAACATTTGAAGCTGATAATGAGAGGGTAAACTATGAATCATATAAAAAGCTAAGCCTTATTTGTGGTGAATGTAGGGAAGCTATCTTTCTTAAAAAATGTGAAGTAAGGATCGCGAATTAAATAATTTACACTCTTGAAAGTGGGATGGGCGTCCCGCCCGTCCAGAAAAGACGGGCGGGACGCCCATCCCACAAGAACCATCAAATTGTAAGTTATTTAATTCTCATTCCTAAGTAGTCCCCACTTTTCGCATTTCAGAGATAGCGGTAAAAATGGCCACTGGAGAAAAGGGAGCGATAGCAGTAAACAAGAGACTGATTCAGCGAATAGAAAACAAAGCTTAGGAAAGTTCCAAACTAAATTTAAAGGGATTATTGAACGGGGATAATTCAATATCAACAAATTTCATACTTTCAGATTCGTAATCAAATATAGCCTTTCGAGCGTAACATGAGGTACTATCTGGCATAAGGCTGACGAGCCCACGGGCTCGCGGGCATACCTCAACCACGCGATCGAAGCGCTGTAGTAGTGGTTTCAACAAACAAAACCCCCATAACCTTTTGGATTACAGGGGCTTGTCTGATTTAAGTTGGTAGCGGGAAGTGGATTTGAACCACTGACCTTCGGGTTATGAGCCCGACGAGCTACCAGGCTGCTCTATCCCGCGTCGCTTTGTCTCTCTCTAGTGGTTTCCAAAAACAAAACCCTAAAACCTTAACGATTAGAGGGTTTGCTTGAATTTGGTGGCGGGAAGTGGATTTGAACCACTGACCTTCGGGTTATGAGCCCGACGAGCTACCAGGCTGCTCTATCCCGCGTTGCTTTGTCTCTCTAATATAAACATATCTTTCTGAAAATTGCAACCCCTAAATCCAAAAAACTTTTTAGATGATGGGAGGGGTTGCTCAAATCGACTCAGAGTGTCGTGAGCCCTAAAGCATCGAAACTTCGCCGACTACCTCCAAGCGCTTGAAGTCGCTGAGAGTCAGGTAAGTCTCCGAAAGAGTTTCGGCGATGGTCGGAGTAATCCACCCCAACTGCTTGAGCAAGTGAATCGCCACAGCAAATTGAGCGCGCTTTCCCCCATCCGTCACCTTAATTGCCAAGCCCATGCCTTCGCCAACGCGGCCAATGCACTGCACCCCTTCGGCGCCGGACTTGCTCACCAATTCCCCTTGAGTCAAGCGCATCAGTTCCGTATCAAATTTGCCCTCACCGGCAACCATCATCGGGTGGTGAGTCATAGCGCGGACAATCCGCTCCATATCCACATTGTGGCCGGAGGCTAACTGAGCGTACAAAGACGCCATTTGCCCCAACTGCAACAGATAGGTAGGAGCGCCGCAGTCGTCGCGAGCGCTGATAAACTCTTCGGCCGGCATGGCCAGCAAGTCAGCCACTTTGCCCAAAATAAGTTGCTGGACGGGATGTTTGCGGCGCAAATAAGTTTCCAGAGGCCAGTGCAGTTGCTGACAGACAGCGAGCATTCCGGCGTGTTTGCCGGAGCAGTTGTATTGCAGGGCGCTCTTTTTGCCTTCGGGAATGGGGCATTGAAGTTTAGAGGGGTCAATGTCGCAGCGCCACAGGACGTTAAATACTTGGCGCGATTGCTCGATCGTACCTTGATGGGAACTGCAAATAATCGCTAAATCTCGATCGGTCAATTCGTAGCGTTCTAAAGTGCCAGTCCCCGTCACCGCCAAAGCTTGAAAAGGCTTGAGTGAAGAACGGACAAAAGAGGCCGTTTCCGAGTTACCAGCAACGGACAGAACGCGGCCGCGGTTGTCGCAGACAGCGGCCTGGGCGCGGTGCCTCGATTCCACAATACCTTCGCGCAGCAGTGTGACTTCCAGTTCGGGAGCTTGGGTTCGTTTTCCCCTTGTCATATCAATTTTAGATTTTAGATTTTAGATTTTAGATTGAGGTCGGTGGAAGTTTTGAGTTGCGAGCTGCCTGTTACGAGTTATAAAGTTAATTTTTCTGCGATGTTTCTGACTCATGCAGGGGAGCGTGCACAGGGAGTGCCCTGCGCGGCCATCTCAAAACTCAAAACTTCCTTGCCGAACCGATTACAAACAACTCCAAGTTAGTCCCCCGGCAACCAGCAATACTGTCAAACCATAAAATGTCTGCCGCAGACGCCTGAGAATTGGTTCTAGTTGGTAGTTAACAATCAACTGGTCTTGAAGCAAAACTTCGGGAGTTTTAGGCCAAGATTGACAATCGTACCAGCCAGACTCTTCGTAGACGACCGTGGGATTTGAAAGGCGCGATCGCACGTAGAACCAACCCAAGTAGAGTCGCAGCAAAGCTAATCCTAGAATAAAACCGGCACCGGCGGCACTGCTGAGGACAAACTGAGCTGGATACTTGACAGGAGCAAAGCTAGAAGCAGCTATCGGCCCAGATACCAAGCAACTCCAAGCCCACACCCAAGCTAGTTTTGCCAGATATTGGGGCCAATTGAGTGTCACCCAGCTAAAAAACCAGGATTCTTTAAGTTCTTGGTATTCATTGATCGGTCGCTGTTCTTGCGGAACCGGACAAATAGAAACAGAAGCGTCTTTCACATTAGCCATCCTCAGGGCGCGGGGGAAAACTCAATGCGTTCGGCGTGTCCCCAGAACGCTTCTAAATTGTAGAATTCGCGCTCTTGAGGCTTCAAAATGTGAACGATCGCGTCGCCGTAGTCCATGACGACCCAACTAGCGTCTGATAGCCCTTGTGTACGTAGCGGCAAGCGTTGCCACTCTTCTTCAACTTTGTCTGCTATCGCTTGGGAGATGGCTCGTACCTGCACGTTGGAAAATCCGGTGATGATGGCAAAGTAGTCTGCCAAGTAGCATACTTCGGCCACCCGGAGCAATACAATATCTACTGCTTTGCGGTCTTCCGCTGCTTGGGCAACGGTCACGATCAGGCCGCGAGCTTCGTCTGGGGAGGTGCCGTCTGTTGCTGTAGACTGAGCCCTGGAGTATTCGAGTTGGGTTAGATCTGACATTAAGTGTTTAAGTTCCTAATTGATACGGTAAGGAAGAATGGGTGCGCTATTGGCTTGCGGTTGTTGGCAGTTTGAGACGGGAAATAGGAGTGAGGTTGAAGCCAAAAGTAAGGACAGGATTGCTGATAAATTTTACTTTTAACTTGTGATTTGTTCGATCGACTTTTCTGTCGAATTTCCTGTTTCCGGCGAGCGAGCCATAAGCAGCGCCCAATTGCGGGTAAGTACGGTGCGGGGGTGGATGTAGCAGCGAGTTTCTAGCAAATATTTAAGAGAATAATCGCTAGTTTGCCACACGGCTGCATAAAGATTTTGCAAGCTTGCCTCGCGCAGTGCTTCTAGTTGGGCTGTATTGCCGCGGCTCGGCTCTATGGTATCTGCTATGAATACGGTACAACTGAGCTGGCTCATGTTTGGTCTGCCGAGGGTGTGATTGGCTATGGCGTCCAAAATTTCTCGATCGACCACCCCGAATTCGTCTCTGGCGACGATCGCGCTCGCGTCTGCGTGCAGCAAATGCGGGTGTGCTTCCAACACTGAGTCTAACTCTAAACCTTCCTTCTGAGCCATTTCCAGCAGGAGTTGAGGTTTGAAGTATTTTGCCAAATCGTGCAACAAACCGGCCGATCGGGCTTTTGCTTCGTCGAGCCCGTAATGGCGAGCCAAGTCACCTGCTACTTGTTCGACTCCGAGGATGTGTTTGATTCGGGCAGCAGGAACGCGCTCAGAGAGCCAAGCTAGGACGTTTTCGCGCGCGGGTGCAAGTGTCAACTATTAACTCCGAAATTGTGTGATCTACTATTTTTATTTTAGCGTTTTGTTTCGAGCGGCTACTGCGTCGTCTGACAGGGGTGCGGTGACATCTGGGATGGGGAGGGGCGAAGGGGGCGATCGCATCAACACACCTCTCTCTGCTAGCTAGTTTCACACTTCACCCTTAAAAGCTCAGTCAATAATTTACTTCATTCTCGAACATCCACCTCATCATTCAATCCGAGTTCTTGCAGTGCAACTTTAGTCTCATCCCGCCTTTGCTGAGATACCTCGCCTTCGATAGAAACTTCTATTTTCACTGTGAGCTTAACATTTTTGTCACTGGCAAATTTACTCAGAACTTTAGTATAAAAATTCATCCACTTCTGAGGACTAATTTCACTAATCCATTTCAATCCTTTAGGTGGAAGTGGGATGGTTTGGTGGTCGGCTAATTGATAATTATTAGCATTTTCCTTGGCTCGAACCGCGGGAGATTTTACGGTAAATTCGGCAATAGCACTGATTGTTTCTACTGTTGCTGTCACAGTGAAATTTCCCTCATTTTCTCCACCCGTGAGTATGCCATTGGGTTCAATATTACCGCCTGTAGTAGTCCACTGTATTTCACCAATAGCAATTTCTTTATCATATTGATCGCGTCCCCGTGCGATAAAAGTTTGCTTTTTACCCGGTTCGAGTTGCACTTTGGTGGGGGAAATTATCAACGCGCTCAACTTTGGCGGATCTGTGATACGTTGCAGGTAAGCGGCGGCTACCTCTGATTTAATGATAAACAAATCGTCTGAAATTTCGATTTGGCTGGCTGTTAAATCTGTTTTGAACTCGAACGGTTCGTATCGATCGCCTGATGCTTTGCCAACTAATGCTAAAGTACCATCTTTGACACCGCGAGCGATCGCCTCTTTCACGGCATCCCCTTTCAAAAGTCGCGGAAACGAAGGTGAAGCAAAGAAGGCATCCCGCACCAACTTGGTACTCCACTCCTGGAAAGCACCAGACCAATTGCGAACTAAAAACCTAGGACTCACCGCATTTTCCACATCCCCATCCATACGCAACCGATTGATAATTAAGTCTACAATTGATTTAGCAGAACTCGACGTAACCAAACCCAAATCCACCACCCGTAACTTATTATCTTTCCCTAACAAGGCGACGTATTTATAAGCGCGCCACACAGTTTCAATCAAATCGCGCTGAGCCTTTTTCAGGTTTTCAGATAATTGCTTTTTCTGCACCTCATCTAAATTGGTTTCCTCATCCCGAATGTCTTCCCAGGATAGCATCTTGCGGGCTTCTTCGCGCAATTGAACATCTGAATCGGCGATCGCAAAAATTAGCGCACTCTTAAACGTTCTCGCTGACGCACCAGACTCGCGAATCATTGACTCCACCAACTTTAGGGTACTCTCATCATGTTTGGAATGGGTGGGAGACATCACTGCTAAAGTCAGCACAGCTTGATTGGGAAGATTGTTAGGTTGTTCGGGAAAACAGATAACCTGAATTCCCTGATTAAGAGCAAATAGCTTCTGAATCTCATGGAGAATTCGCTCATCAATGCGATGCCTTTGCACGTTAGCACGGCGATCGGCTAGAATTTTGTTGAGGTTTGGATAGAGACTGAATCGATACTTAGTTTGCCCGACAGTTAAGTAATAGCAATCGCTAGTTAGAGATTCCAAAACCGTTTCTACATTGCCAATATCTACATTTGGCTCACCTACAGCCAGTCGAATTTCTGGGACAGTTGCTTCTGTGCGAGTGCAACCACCATTAGACTCAAAAAAGATAGTCGTATTAACTTTGCGGTGCAGCCGTGATTTCTTAATATCTTCCGTAGCTTCTGCATCGAGGCGAATGGCGTGAGAGTCTTTTTTGCCGCAAATATCAGTTGTCACCGGCCCTTCTAGGCGATCGTTTCCCAGTTGATCGAATACTGCCGCTCGAAATGATAGGTCATCTAGGGGTGCAGTTCCTAATCCAATTAAGGCATCGCGGTGGTTGCCTTTATAACCCTCCTGATAGGCAATAGACACCCACAAAGCTAAGAGTCGCAGGACACCTCTGGTGCGTTGAAATCGAGGTAAAGCCTGCCATTTACGCTCGAATACCGATAGCACTGTGGGATGAAAAGGGTAAGTCGCGAGAAAGGCTTCCCGCGCACTTTCAATCTGGAAACTGGGCAACTGTTGCTTGTGTTCAATTACCCAATCTGCATACTCGTTACAGGTAGTAACAGCATCCTTGGGAAGCATGATTTTACCTTCAGGGGTGACAGCATTGGCTGTCCATTCAAATAAGCGACGGCGGATAATTTCTGATGTCTCAGATTCGGCAGACATCATAATTGCCTTACCCAATCTGTCGAGCACTTTCTTGAAGCGCTGTTCGTCGGCTTCGTCAGCCGCAGTATATTCCATCTCTGAAGCGGGAATAGATACTACTAAAACGACATTTTTTTCACCTCGGGCCGTTTCTGAGAGGGCTTGAATGAAATTATAAAGCCGATCGCCATAACCTTTGTTGCGATAGGTGCTGGCGTAGTTGATAATCTCATCCAACAAAATCAAACAGGGCTTATCTTTGGGGAGAAATTTGCGGATGACATCGCCCTTGGGTTCGATAAATTGATTTTCGTGTTCGGCGACAATATTAAAAGCCGCTTCCCCTCCTAATTGATAGGCAATTTCACCCCAAGGTGTTTTGCGTAGAGGAGTGCCATCATCGCCACCGCGCCCGGCGATCGAGTCAAATTCAGTGCCGACAAATACGGCTACAGCCGCTTCGGGGATAGCGGAAATGGCTGCTTGCTTTAAGATTTTATCGACTCCCGTCCATTTGTTAGCAGCAGCGCCGTGTTTTGCTAAGTGATAGAGTAGAGTTAATGCGTGAGTTTTGCCACCGCCAAATTGGGTAGAAAGATTAAATATAGCTGAGGTTTCTGTGGTTTCACCGGAGAGTCGCCGGACTACTTGAGCGGCGAGGTATGTTAAATATTTGGTAAGATAAGTGCGATCGAAAAAGCGATCTGGTTCTTGATAATCTGCGGGCGCTCGTTTGTCTCGCACTTGGTCGAGATGTACCGCAAATTCGGAAGCATCTAAAGGTTTGCCTTCGCGCAAATCTTCGCGGGGGATAAGTCCTTCAATTTTATACCAAGGTTTGATCGTTGCCATTGCTTATTATCCTAAGAGATTATCGTAAATTTTCCGGCATTTATTTCCAACTCCCACCATTTAAAAAAGCCGTAGGGAAAGGTAGCAGAATCGTCTCGGCTACCTACGACTACAAGGGTTTCACCTCCGAGTTTCCTCCTGTCGGCTAGACTCATGGCTTGCAGCACTTCATCACGCAGGAACGCCATCACAGAAGCGCGTTCCTCTGCACTGCGGCGGTAGCAAAATACTATTCGTAAATCTGCACGCACGCATAGCACTTTCCATAGTGAATAGGCACTGCGGTTAATATCGCTACTGTTCTCTAATTCCATCACGGCGATAGGGAACCGCCAGCGAGTATTACCAGGAGCAAAGGACATTACATCTAAGGCTAGGTATTCACTGGTTGAAACAGGAAACAAGCCTAGTGAATTTCCTCTAGCGGAAGACTGCCAACCCATTGCTGTAGAAGTGGCGACAACGGTAGTGGTTAAAGCTGTTGTCCATTTAGTAAGTTGTCCATTTAAGGCAGCTTGTTTTAAAGGGTCAGCATTTTCAGGTTGTTGCAGGGTTTGCCAGAATTTAGTTTGCCACTGGTAGGCGATATTTTGCATCATTAGAACCCCAACCCTTTTTTGCGAGCTAAAACTCCATCCACCCAGCGCTTTTCATCGGTGCCCGCGGGATACAAGGCCGAGAGGGACTGGGCTAATGTCCAGAAGCGCTTGTCACTTCCCACGCCGTCATCGACTAAGAAGCGTTTGAGGGCTTCGCTGCCTCCAGCGGCAAATAAAATCATGGTTTGGTGGATGCGATCGAGTACAGTTTTACCTTGATTCTCAATATTGGTATCGCCCCATTCTTCTGACACTTCATCGGCTGTGCTCTCTGAAGTATCAAAGAGACTCAATTGCTTGTGCTGTTTTTTCGGGCGCTTGACTGGGGCTTGGCTCGCGTCTTTGCCCAACAAATATTGCGCTCGCTCCGAGACGGGCAGCAGTCGGGCTTTATCGCCCTTGACTTGTACTAAACTGGTGAGGTTTTCCAAGTTAGCACCGAGTCCCTGAGCAATCTTGCGGGCGGCATCATATTCGAGGCTAAAACCTGTAATTTTTGCTTTTTTGCCACTGCTTTCGTCATCATCATCGCTAACATCTT
The DNA here is from genome assembly GCF_036702785.1 of Microcoleus sp. AR_TQ3_B6. Taxonomy (NCBI): domain Bacteria; kingdom Bacillati; phylum Cyanobacteriota; class Cyanophyceae; order Oscillatoriales; family Microcoleaceae; genus Microcoleus; species Microcoleus sp. AR_TQ3_B6. The sequence continues at coordinate 65,854 of NZ_JAUBVJ010000017.1, forward strand.
CTTCCTCTTGTGGAACAGGCATCTTGCCTGTTTTTCCATCACCTTGTGGAACAGGCATCTTGCCTGTTTCTCCATCACCTGATGAAAGTGTCCACAACCACATGGCAGTTAATCGAGCATCTTCTTCAAAGCTGGAAGTGTCTGCATCTTTGAAGATGGTGCTGAGTGCTTCTTTGGAAATCGCAGCCCAGACATATTCGAGATATTCGCGCAGGGTGACAATTTCGCCGCTTGCTTTTTCGACGCTGGAATAGCGAGAGAAAATTTCGAGGGCGGGGCCTAAACAAGCAAAGATGGCATCGGCACCGACTACGCCTTGATCCGTGAGGCGCGGCATCCATTCTTTGATCCGTTGCGGTAGTTCTTGCAATACATCGCGCCAATCGCCAATTTCTTCGTGTAATGTGCCATCGGGGTTTTCTCTGGGGCGGCAAACAAGGTGAACTGATGAGGCAAGGGCGGCTGAATTTTGTGCGCGAAGTCTCGTTCCCCATTCCGTATCAATTGCCCATGATCCTGTAAAAATCCAACCTGCATCGATCATTGCTTGCAGTTGGGCTTCCCATCCTGCTGTGGATTTGTGGGCAAAAACAATTAAACCGATGCCATTTGGAGCAACAACTCGCCTCCCTTCTGCCATTGCTTTTTCCATTGTGCGCTCGAAGAAGGCTTTATCTTTTCCTTTTACTTCATCAACGATGCACTCTTCATCTTTAGGTGTAAGTTCATTAAAAAAACTTGCAGCAATATTGGGCGGTAAAGTTCTTTTTAACCAGACATAGAAGAAGTCGGATAAGTCAGCGTAGGGTACAGCATCGTAGTAGGGAGGATCAGTACAGAGAACTTGGGCAGCATCATCTGGTAGATAATAAAGATTGGTAGCTGAAGTTTGTTCCGTTGCTCCACTATTATAGAAGTTATTTACATCTCTCTCAAATACTTCAAGAAAGTTTTTTAACGTAACTTTGTAATCACCTGCTGCATCGGATATAGGAGATGTCTCTGCAAAATCCCAAGCCATTGGGATAGCTTGTCTCGTAAATAGATGTCCTATACGATCCATTGTTATTTGCCAAGTACAAAGTGAATTTACGACATCAGCTATTTTACTGGCAGCAATTGCCAAACAAGTTTGAACTGCATTTATTAACTCTCGATCATTTTCTAATTTATTGATTTCTCGATCGCCAAACTTTTTAACCAGTCTGGTTAGTGTCACTAATGCCAGCAATTGGCGTGGTGAGAACAAATCAGCAAAATTATCCATACCATAATTACGCTGTGAGAATGCTCTGCCCGCACCACTACCGCCCCCCATTGGAGTTGGTTCATTTGGAATTAGGTCTAAATTTGTAAATTCTTTCAGCGCTACAACTGCTTTTTCAGTCGCTTCTAAATCCTGTAAAGTAGGCAAACTATAAAATCTGCCCTGTGTACTCGGCTTGGTCAACACTACACAAAAAAGCCTTGCATCATTTGCCCCGCCCTTACGCTCTTTTAACTGCCTTCTTGTCGATGCTACAGGGGTTGTATATCCCGTCACAGGACAAGTAGCCGAACCCCTAGCCACCGTTCCCTTCTCAACTTCCTTCTCACTCTTGGGCTCAAAAATCTCCAACAAAGGACGGCGCACCTTGCGCGTTACCCCATTGGCATAAGTCACTTCTATCGTCTCAGTTTGCACAATAGCCGAAGCATCCCGTACCCAGCGCAAAGCCCTATATCTCCCAGCTTTCTTTGCCAACCAGAGACTACGCATTAACGGCACTTCCACAGGAATCCCCGTCCCATCATCAGGAGCCTCAGAAATAATTGTCCTAGCCCAAAGATAAGCAATCGGCGTACTTCCATCAGCGTCTTTCGGATAAAATTCAGCTAATTCTTTCTCTGCTTCTTCCTTAACCCACTGTCCCCACTTCCGCACCTCATCCGCTAACTTTTGCCCATATTTAGGAATATATTCCAACACCACTTTATTCAACAAAACCGCCACCGGATTCAAGTCAGAAGCAAAAGCATCCGCCCCCACCCGCAGCGCTTCCAAAGGAATCGAACCACCCCCAGCAAAGGGGTCAATAACTAGGGGACGAGTTCCCGGAACTCCGCCTAAAGCTTCATGAGCTGCTTGAGTTAAAGCGCGACTGGTTTCTAAATAGTCTGGCTGTGTGGAATTATCCCAATTAGCAAAATCCGCAATAAAATCCAATAACCGATAGCGGAGCATATTTAAATGCTGGGGATTATTAGGATATAACTGATTTTTTGGCTGAGCTAAAACCTTCCACTTACTCCAACTTTCTGTAGAACAATGATTAGCTAAATCCTTATCCGTCGCCACTTTCTTAGCAAAATCATTAATAATGCTGGCTGCTTTATCCCGAAATTCTTGAGGGCAGAGTTCATCAACTGGATCGATCCACAAGGAAGCACAAATCACCGCTCGACACGCGGCCAAAGGTCGCCTCGCCCACCAAATATGCAGGGTGGAAATATGCCCGTGACGGATAGATTTTTCCCGTCTGGCGTGGGCGGAAATCCGCTTGATGGGGAGGTCAACTTCGATGAGGCGTTTGGGATAATTAGTTTTGTTACTCACTTGCTGGACTCCAAAATTTTCTCTGCATCAACATGATAATGTTCAATCTTCACCAGCGCTTCCCATCCCAACTGCACGGGGTCTTGTATTGGACGCACTTCTGGAGTAGAAGCGCAGTTAAAGACTACATACAGCCAGTAGTCTTTTTTTAAGCGTTCTGCTGTCTTGTATTCGTTGGTGGTGAGGGCTACTTCACCCACCCGCGATCGCCCTTTAACCTCAATAAACCTCACCGCGATCGCCGTGTTTGGATCTTCTGGATGAGGTTTGCGGGAGATTAAATCAAAGCCGCGATTCTCCTTTTCTACACTCACCACCAGCCAGCCCCTCGCATTTTCATAGGCAATAACTGCCTCGACTGCAATTCGCTCAATTTCGCGATCGCTAACCATAGCAGCCATTTCAGGGGATGTGCGTTCTGGATGGGGAAGTACCCAAGCCCGTCCGTGATGTTGAATATCGGCGATCGTGCAACTGCGCTCTTTTTCCAGTTCCTCCTGTCGCGTTTCCAATCGCCCGTTTAACTCAAACAATCGGTCTTCCATTTGTTTGATGCGGCCGTCTAGTCCAGATTCCTTGGCACCAGATTCTTGTCGCGAAATTAACTCAGCAAACTGACACTGCACCTTATCAATAATAGCAAAAAAACTAATTTCCATGTGCTCGCCAATAATCTTAACTTCCTGCTCTCGTTGAGTCCTGATTTCTGTCAAAAAACGATTCAATTCTTGTTCGATCAACGCTTGTTCTGTTTGGTCGCGACTGGGTAAATCTGCATCGTTTGGCAAACCATCAACCAAATTGGTACTATCAGTTACTGGCACCAAATCTAAAAATAAAGTCGGCTGTCGCACGGTCATCGTCCCGTCGATTTCCGTCTGCACCACATAGACACGTTCGTGCAGCTTGTTACCGCGTCCATCGGCGATCGCAGCCGAAAACACATCCAATCTCGCAGGTCGATCGCGATGCAAATCGAAAAATAGTGCCCCGTGGCGCAAATCATCCTGTACCCGCCCTAGCACATCTTCCCGCACGCACTCAAACAGCGGATGTCCGGGCGTCACCCATTCCAGAGTTGGGTCATCTGTCAACTTATGTTTATCAAACGTAATCTTTTTGTATTCATGGCCCAATTTGCCAAAGCGAGTTTCCAAACGTTCCCCGAGAGACCACAGAGTACGGGGTACTCGCCCAATGCGGTACACCTTCTGATGCTGGCGCGTTTCCTTGGGGTGAATCCCCGAAATCGGGGCCGCTTGCACAAAAAAGTCATCAATCACTTCTGGCACTAAACGTCGCTCTTTTGCTTCTGCTGATTTACCAATAATCGCACTTAAGTTCAGTTCCCGCTTGGCTAATCCTTCTAAAGCGGAATTGGTGAGGCGGCGGAATCGATCGGTGTCCACTTGCTCGACAATGCGGTTCTTAATCACATCTTCCGTCAAGTTGTGAGCGTACATCTCCCGAATCATCCGTTCTAGCTGATTGGCCGGAAAAATATCGCCCAAAACATTAAACACTTTGCCAGTGCGTTCTGGATCGATGTCAATCTCGATCGCCCGGATGCGCTCAAACAACTTCCACAACACCCGTCCTTCGCGGGTATTCGTCGAAACAAAGTTAAAAATCAGACAATCCTTATCCTGACCGTAACGGTGGATGCGACCCATCCGCTGTTCCAAGCGCACCGGATTCCAGGGAATATCATAATTAATCAGAAACCAGCAGAATTGCAAGTTAATACCTTCCCCCGCCGCTTCCGTCGCCACCAATACCTGACAATCTTCCCGAAACTCGCGTTCAGAATAAATCCGCGTATTGGGCGTATCCCTGTCTCCAATTTTCATCCCCCCGTGAATCTGAGTCACCGATAGTCCCCACTCCCGCAGCTTACCCACCAAATAATCCAAGGTGTCTTTGTGCTCGGTGAAAAGCAGCAGTTTCATCAGCGGGTCTTGGAATATGCCTTTCTGGGTAATAGCTTCTTTCAGCTTCACCAGTTTCGATTCAACTTCTCGTTTTTCCAACGTCCGCGCTTGGTCGATCAGTTTGTTCAACTGATAGATTTCTTGTTGCAGCGCTACGGGGTCAATGGAAGCGACGACTCCTTCCAAATCTCCCAGAATTTTTTCCTGTTCTGCTTCAGTCAGTTCCTCAAAATCCTCTGGAACTTTCTTAGCAATCTGTTCGGCCCGATAAGCCTCTGGGTCTTCCAATATCCGCTGGCGTTTATCGCGCATTCGTTCTAAACTTCGCCGCACTGCGTAGACGCTAGACGCGAAACGACGCTGCAACATCGCCATCGTAAAACCCAATGCCCGACCGCGGGCGGAATCATCTGCCGATGCTTTGATTGACTGGTCTTCTACATATTTAGTCAAGTCGTCGTAGAAATCCAATTCTTCGTCATCAATTTGAAAGTCGATGGTTTCAACTTTGCGATTAGTAAATAGTTTTTTGGCTTGACCTGTCTCTGTATCGGGAAAAGTAACGAGAGCTTCTTTGGTGCGCCGCAGATAAAACGGAGCATTGTTCCGACGCATTGCCTCTTCTAGGCTAGTAACATCGCCATACACATCGCGGTCTAAAAGTTCTAGGAATAAACAAAAGTTTTTGGGGTCGCCTTTATGAGGAGTCGCGGTCATTAATAAGTAGTGGTCGGTGAGTTTGGAGAGTTCTTCACCTAGTTTGTAAGCCAAGGTTTTATCATCGGAACTATAGGCGCTCATCTTGTGGGCTTCATCCACAATGATTAAGTCCCAATGACTCCGCAGGAGACTATTTTTGGCATCTTCAATGCGGGAAACCCAGGATATTGAGGTGATGACTTGTTTCTTTTCTTTCCAAGGGTTAGAGCCGTAATTTGCCCGCAGGACATCGCCCCGAATCACCTCAAAATCTTCGCGGAATTTGTCTTTGAGTTCCCGCTGCCATTGAAATGTGAGGTTGGCGGGGGTGACAATTAAGGTACGTCTGACTAAGCCCCGGACTTTGAGTTCTTTGAGTAGCAGTCCGGCCATGATGGTTTTACCAGCACCGGGGTCATCGGCTAGCAGGAAGCGGATGCGGGGTTGTTTGAGAAAGTATTCGTAGACGGCTTCTAGTTGGTGGGGCAAGGGGTCTACATGGGCGATCGCCAGGGCAAAATAGGGGTCATACTCGTAGGCTAAACCCAAGCGCAGGGCTTCCACGCCGAGGCGAAAATGCAGGGCGTTGCCGTCAAATGGTTCTTGTTCTGGGGTAGCTTCTAGTTGAGCCAAATGTTCTTTGGACAGAATTGACTCGTAGACTTGATTGGTATTGATTCCTTTGCCGATGAGTTTAATGGCATCTCCCATCGGCACTGCCACAATTACTTTTACAGGTTCTGGGAAGAGGGAGCCTCGCAGAATTACATTAGACTTCATTTGCTCTACTTGCATCAGCTTTCCATTCCCAAAACAGGATTTTATTTAATAGGGTCTAGCTGCTATTTTTACTTTTATAGGTATAAATTAATATGACTTTAAGTTGCTGTTTTGCACCCATCTTACTAATTTTATCTTGTCAACTGGATCGATTTCATTTACCGGAGCGATCGCCCAAATGCGATCATTTCGGCAAAGGCTCCAATATTTTCTCACCATGACTCGCTGCCACCGCCGCAAATAAAGCTTCATAATGATTCAAAGCTTCCTCAAATCCGTAATTCTCCACAGCATAATTTCTGCCTTGCTCGCCCAACGCATCCACCTTAGCAGGGTGCAAGTACAAATCCTCAACAGCATCCGCCAAAGCCTGCGAATCTTCCGGCGCTACCACCACCCCGCCACCGCTTTGCTGCACAGCTTTCTGGGCCGTACCAGTTTCTGGAACCGAAGCCAAAATTGCCCTACCGCTGGCGAGAATTACTTGAATTTTTGAAGGCATATTGAAGTTAGTAACCCGGCGCTTTTGTACGACTAAACTAACGTCAGCAGCAGCCAACAATTCGGGGAATTTTTCTCGCGGTTCAAATGGTAGCAGCATTACATTATCAGCTTTGTAAGTTTCGCAATCTTGTTGCAAGCGCGCCAGTGCTGTTGGTTCCCCCACAATTACAAAAGCGATTTCGGGTATGTGTTTCAAACGAGCCGCTGCTTGGACAACTGTTTGCAAGCCTTGAGTGAGGGCAATATTGCCAGCATAGAGAACGACAAATTTGCCATTGAGTTTGTGAGTTTCTCGAAATGAGTTATTTTCCTTGGGTAAGGGGCGAATGAAATTAACATCAACCCAATTGGGAACGCAAACTATTTTTTCCGGGGGTACTCCCTGAGAGTGCAATTTTTTGACAAAACCGCTGTCGATGACGCTGACTTGGCTGGCTGTGCTGTAGGCAAATTTTTCTAAGGCGTCAGCAATCCGAATTAACAGTCCGTTTTTTTTGATCAAGCCGACGCGCACGGCTGCTTCTGAGACGATATCCTGAACGTTGAGGACGATCGGGCAAGCGCGAATCCAGGCGTAAAAGGCGACTGGGACGCAAATCGGTAAAGGGGGCATTGTCGAGAAAATCACGTCGGGACGCCAGCCTCTGAAGGCTTGGACGGCGCTAGAGGCAACAAAACTGCCGTCTAGCAAAAGTCGGTCTAGCAGGGTGGGGTGGGGACCGTTGACGCGCAGATAGCTGCGCTGAATTGTCACACCCTTGTGTTCTTCGGTGAGGTAAAATTTGCCCTCATATTGCGGATAAATCCGGCGCTGGGGATAGTTGGGCATTCCTGTCACTACTCGCACTTGGTGGCCGCGCTTGACTAGGCCTTGGGCTAGTTCTGTCATTAGGGGGGCAATGCCGATCGGCTCTGGATAGTAGTTATAGGAATAAATTAGAATACGCATAATATTTATCAAGCAAATTGTCCTGCAGCGGCCTGCGTAGAGCCTGCACCCCTGGAATTGCAGAGGATGTGGTTGGGTTCCCGGTAGCACAACAGGGGGCGACCTTGGGACCTTCCACTCCTTGCGAAAGAAGCCGCCCTGACCGGGCGGGTATCGTGCCCTCAGGTAATGTTTTTGCGCATTACCAGGCAGTTGCGGAGATCGTCGGTACGGATATACCGAAGGTCGTCTGTGAGCTTGTACATGAACAACAGTCCCCTTCCTCCTTCACTCTCCGGATTGTGCTGCTGTTGCACGATCGAGTGCAGCTTTGCTTCTAAATTGAAGGGTTGACCCCTGTCCCAAATCCTAATTTCTAAGTAATCGGCAAACACTTTTACCTCAAGGTCTATCGGCGTCGCGCGGGGCAAGTTCTCGTGAGCGTGGCCCACAGCGTTTATAAAGCCTTCGGTGATTATCAGCTTGCACTGCCACCGGAAATCCGCTGGTATCATGGGCAAAACGATATTCTCCAACCATTCCAAAACGGATGTTAAAGCGTTCTGGTGTGTTTCAACCTGAAGGTGCCACTCGGCCTTTGGTTGCTTGTCTTTCATCTTTCTTCTCCCTGGTAGGCCCCCACCAGCGCTGTACTCAGCCCCGGAGGGAGAGAAAAAGGAGGGCAAGGTCTTGGCAACATATTAGTTAAGTCAAGCTTGAGTTGAAGAAGCCCATTTTGCCTCAAGGTGAGCATTCCTTTCGCACCATTTACTCGCACAGCAAATGAGAGACTTCCGAGACTCTAACCCGTCTCGGTAGGGCGTTTAATTGACACTCTCCGACCTCAAGGAACGGAGATTTTTAATAAATTACCAAAAGGTAATTCAAAAAGGCGGTGTCAAGACGCCTCCTTACGTTCAAAACAACTACCTTTCGGTGCTGTAATTACGCTTACTTTTGGTTTATGCTTTCGTTGGCAATGCGTCAACACTAGCGAGTTCGGTACGCTCATCATCCTGCCTTTACTTACCTGTACCAAGCGTCTTACTCAGCGGTGCTGGCAGTGTCTTACTGGTCAGGATTGCACCCTTACTCTTGATGATTCATCGCGTAGTTGATACGGCTAATTGTTGGACACACTAACTATGACATAGATCGCTCGAAGCGATCCTTGCTGCTACTGCGTTTGATTAAGAGCTTGAAAGACCGGGGTTGGCGCGTGACGCCCTAGGCGTGAAAATTCCCGAGTCAGCTTGCGAGGCAGTGATTTGAGCTTGGACGATGTTAGCAGTCGGTACTTTTCTAAACACAGGTGAGTTCTTCTCGTCTGGGGAAATCATGCTGGGTTCATTCGAGTACGACCTCGAACGCGCAAATTGCTAATTATTAATGCTCTGATTCCAAAGCAGGCCACTAGCTGCGCATTTTTTTTCTGTGTGAATTTTAACACTTAATGCTAACGTAGGTATCGCTACCGATCGCCTGCTTGAGTAAGTATCTAGTTCAAGTCCCCCCCGCCCGTCGGCAACAGCACCTGAAAATTCAGCCGTGGGTTGTAGAGGGATTCTACACAGCGCCGCTATTTTTGTTAAACAGGACTGTTATGGTTTTAACAATTAGTTTCAAGTCATACATCAGGCTCCAATTTTGTTGGTATTTTAAATCTAAACGGATGACATCTTCAAAATCCCGGACTTTAGAGCGACCGTTGACTTGCCATTCGCCGGTCATCCCAGGCTTGACATCCAAACGCTGCCACTGAGGGACTTCGTAGCGCTCAACTTCGTCTGGGGTAGGCGGTCTGGTGCCGACTAGACTCATATCGCCTTTGAGCACGTTCCAAAACTGCGGCAGTTCGTCGAGACTGGTTTTGCGCAAGATGCGCCCGACTTTCGTAATCCGCGGGTCGTTGTCATTTTTGAAAAATGCGCCAGAAGCTTCGTTTTTGATTTGGGCTTTCATGGCTTCGGCGTTGGTACACATCGATCGAAATTTCCAAATCCGAAATCGTCTGCCCATCCAGCCACAGCGGGTTTGACCGAAAAATATCGGGCCTGGATCGTTGATAGTGATGGCTGCAGCTATGGGTACGAGCAAAATTCCTGTAATCGTCAAACCGACGATTGCCCCAACGATATCTATCAGCCGCTTCACCCACGATTGCACTGAGGGGTGGGTCATCGGTAGGTAATTGTCCGAGGGGTCGGTCTCTGTGGGAGTTGAGGTTGCAGAGGGCTGCTCGATCGTCAGCACTTGATCTAGGCTGGTGAGAGCAAATACTGCCATCACCTGCGGCTTGAGGCTTCGGAGCACCAAGTCGCTGCCGCGCTGTTTGGCAAATTTCAGATTGCTGACTAAAGCACCTATCCCGCTACTGTCGATGAAAGTCGTCTGACTGAAGTCTAGGACTATTTTGCTGGGAACGGTGCTTCCGGAGAAAAGTTGCTGGCAGGTTGTCTTGAAGTTTACGGCTTCAAGTACGCTCAAGCGCACGGGTATGTGAACGGAGGGAATCTCGTCCAAGTACGTAACCCGAAAATCTGCCTCTGGGGTTTGACTGACCATGAAGTCCTGGTTTCAAATTTCAAGCTGATGTCTTTAGCCTATTGTGTCTTAGCAGCTCCACCTTACGCTAGGTTTATATCAAAGCTTTATAAACCTGAAAACTGTGGCGCCGAGCGCGAGCTCAAAGGCAAGGGTAGAGTTGAGTTTACCAGTCCCAGTTTTGACCCAAAGATTTTTAAACGCAGTCGCTGCCAAACTTTCACTATATCGGCCTCAAGATTTTTGTGGAGGGGGCCGATTAATCTTGTCGTTAATAATTGAAGTGCCCCTCTTTGGGCGGATAGCCACCGCAGTTAACAGTTAACAGCTAACACAGAAGTCAACAGTTAACCGTTAACTGGAAAACCCCCGTACCAAGCGTCGGGGGATGAGGTTAAGAATTGTAGACGTTTTCTGACTGGGAGGTTTCGCGGGTGATGGGTTTGACTTTGGCTTTAGCTTTGGCTGCGTTGCGTTTGAGGGCCTGGAGACGAGCTTCGTATTTAGCCCGCTGCTGTTTTTTGGAGGTTTGCTCGATTAAGGTTTTTAAGGCGCTGCCGAGGCTTTTGTAGGCGTTTGGGAGAGTGTAGCCGAAGCGGGTGGCTAGGGCGAGGGCTTTTTCGTCGGCGTCTACTGCTTCTTTTAAACTTTTCTCTCCGTTGTTTTTTTGGTAAAGTCTCCAGCCGGAGACGCCGCACAGGGATAGGGCCAGTAACAGCAGCAAGCCGTCTTGCACCCAAAGTTCGCCGACGGCGCCGCCTAAACCAATGGCGAGGGCTGCCATTTCCCAACCGTCTCTGGGGATCGTGTCGTTTTGGATTCTAGCGACTTCGTGCCAAAATAGTAGGTTGCGCTGATCCATTGCTAGCTGTTCCCAGCGGATCAGGTCTATTTGGATTTCTACCTGGTCTTTGCCTATTTCTTCGCTGCGGATCAGCGTAGGATTAACTTCTATTGTTTTTTCTACTGTTACCCAACTTTGGAGTTCTGGGGGCAGTATGTTTTTCAAGCGCCGGATCTCACTCATCTCGGCTCTTGCTGTAGAGGTTGCATAGGATGTCATAGCTCCGGCCTATTGATTTTCCAAAGGTTAATATGTGTCTATTTCTGGAGTATAGCAAACCTTGAATCAAAATCCAGTCTAGCAACGGGGGTCGATCGACCAATACTTGCAATTTTACTTGATTTTACTCTCTGGGGGCGATCGCAACTGCCTGCTAGATCATTGAATTTCGACTATTTCATCAACGGTTCGATTTCTTGCCGCAATTTCGACCAAGCCGACAAAACTTCCGGCTTAGAAGTTATACCTTTTTGAACTAAAACAACTCCGTCCAATACTTCAGCAATTCCGTACAAACCTCGCCGTAGAGCTTCATCGGTAAAACGCACTCCCCCCCGAACTCTACCTCTGTCAACGGGAACTTTTAAATTATTTTGCTTCAACTGCCACAAATCTAACAGCGCATAATCGACATCGACTACTTTTCCCTGTTCGTCTTTCATCTGCATCACTTCTAAACGGATGATGTTCCGGCGGCCCGAAAGGTGGGAAACGATATAACCGCTGGTAGAAACGCTAGCATCTTGGGGAATCAAACTTAAGACTTTTTTGACATTAGCTGCGTGTCCGAGTTGAGCCGGCAAAGATTGATAAACCCAAGGTTGAAAAGAATAAGGAGAGATGAAATACAAAGCTCGATTCGGATTGGAAGTGTACGTAAGCAGTATTGACAGACCGATACACCCAATCCAGAAGCGGTGGAACCTGGGTTTGAATTTATCTTGATGTTGCGACCACCACAGGATTGTACCGTAAAATAACCCCGGAATTATAGCAAATGTGTAGCGAGTGTTGATAGAAGTAGCGGCCTTATTAACAACTTGCAGCAACAGAACCAGTAAAGGAAAAACAGTCATTAACCAGGCGCTAGGAGCGATCGTAGGTACAAATGCTAGCGGCAACCAATGACCTAAAAGATATAAAATTCGCCTACTTGCATCTTTAAAAAATACTTCAATTATGAGCTGAGGTTGACTGATAATCGCCCAAAGCAGTTCTAGTGTTGACGGGTTCTCGGTTTTAACAAATTGCCTAAAGTAATTAGCTAAGTACAAGCGGGAATTGTCAGCCGAAAACATCGGCATGATTCTATTAGTTATGAACACCACGTAGCTAAAGCTGAGAGCGCACAAAGCTATGCCGACGCGGGGGTAGCGCCGACTGACAATTAAATAAGCTCCGATCGCAAACAAGCTAATTCCAGCATCTTCGCGAGTGCCTAATGTTAAAACTGCGAACAGCCAAAATAGCGGCCAGCGCTGCTTTTCTAATGCTAGCAGCAAGCTAAATATAAATAAAGGAATTTGGCAGTGTTCGTAAAAATTTCCCAGCGTCGGGCCGATGACACCATTTGCTCCGTAATAGCTGGCTACTATCATTACCGACAGGGGAACAGATAGATAGTGTCTTGCTAAGAAATACAGCACTATTCCGGCTGCGGCAATTAAAGCAACTTGCAAAACTATCAGGGTAATGGGAGATGGAAATAAGGCATAAATCGGCATCCAAATTAGAAAATCGATGACGAAGTGTTGACCTAAATGGATATAAAATGGGTAGGAAAGTTGTCTGTCCATCAGCGAGGCGCTGGAGGCGGCTGAGGACATTGAACTTTGAAAAAACTTGCCGTGTATGCTATTCCAAAATACTTGGTTAAATAGACCGTGATCGTAGGTGGCTAAGAAGCTTTCGTAGCGGATTATGCTAAAAATTAAAACTAATATAAAAAAGATGGTGGCTAAAATTGTAACTTGACGCAATCCTGTTTGATTGTTCCAGTAGTCGAGAGGTTTAAATTTCATAGTTTTTGCTGAACCCGATATTTGCTCTAAGGTTGACTGAAGTTGTGCTTAAATTCGGAAATAGAAATAAATTTGCCTTGGGTTTTCAGCTTGGTGAGATATTTTTCTAGTTTTTCAACCATTTTGCTGCCTGAGTCTTTTTTGACGTAACTGGGTAATTTAAACTGGGAAATATCTGTGAATTCCCAGGGGTGAAAGTAGATGTTCAGATAGGAGTCTGTTTCTAGCGTTAGCTGGGTTGCTAATTCTATCATTGAGAGGGGGAAGTTTTTAAAGCTCAACCAAAATAAAGGAAATCTGATCAGAGGAGTGACTGAAATGGGAAGGTTGAGCAGTTTATTCGTATAATATGCAGTTCGGGGTTTAGATAGGTTGTTGTATCTGCCGGGGATGTAAGTTGGATTCATTGATGAGTTGTATTCGTAGCCTGCTTTTTCTATTTCTGCGTCGTCAACGGGCTGAAGTCTTGCCATCCTGAATCCAGTGATTTCAGTATTAGTTATTTGTTCTAAGGTTTGTTTAGATTTCTGTAAATCTTCTAGGCAAAATTGAGAGTGATAAAAGCCGTGGGAGGCGATTTCATGGTGTTTTGAAATTTCTCTGATTGTATCTGGGTTGTGGAGTGCAAAGTTAGCTGTCACAAAAAATGTGGCTGTAATATCTAATTTTTCTACAAGTGCAATAATCTTTGACAATCCTCGATTAGAAATTTCAAATTTGATGTCCGATTCCAGGGGTTGACCGTATTCTTCGGGGATGTCAAATTCTTCTATGTCAAAGCTCAACAAGATTGATTTATTCATAGTAGCCTGCGCGGTCGTTGGCTCTAATTTTAAATAAGCAGAGCAGCATATTTAGGGAATCTTTAAATATATTGACTTGAGAATTTTTGTAGAGATGGTGCTGGGAAATCTTGGCGGGAATTTCACCAATGGTATATCCTTTTTTTTTTGCTAAAAAAAGTAGTTCCGCATCAAATGAAAAGCCAGTAAGTGTTTGTATTTTAAATATTTCTTGGGCTGGCATTTTGTTAAATCCTTTGAGTCCGGCTTGCATATCTCTATATGGTAGATTCAGAATTTTTCCAGAAATTAAGTTAAATATTTTGCCTGATATTTTTCTGAGTAAGGTAAGATTTTGGAAGTTTTCTCGATCGAGGTTTCTGCAACCAATTACGACATCAAATTCTTCTAATTTTTCGACCAAGAGTTCAAGGTGTTCGAGGGAGTAAGCTAAATCGCCATCCATGAAGCAAATGCAGTCGGCGTCTACACATTCGCTGCCTTTTTTGACGGCATATCCTTTGCCTTGACGGTTGCTGTAAGAAATTAGTTTGATGTGATGTGTGGGGAAAGCTTTGAGTTGGTTTTCGAGAATTTGCAGTGTATTGTCGGTCGAGCCGTCATTAACAATAATAAAATTGTAAGCATGGTTTTTTTTGGAAAATTCTAAAATTCTGTCAAAGGTTTGGGCTATGCAATTTGCTTCGTTGTAAACAGGCAGAATTACCGCTATTTTCATCATGGTTGTGCGATCGGGCTTTCGGTCAAATATGGTACCACCTCGGGAGGTAAATCACAAGTAAAAAATTTACAGATAAAATTTGACAGAGAAATTTTCTGACGGGGAGAGGTATTGTTCACTGCTGCTGAAAAAATTGACTTTAACTTTGCCTTGAAAGTGCAAAGATGAAGTTGGACTTTTTGGAATCTTTGAACACCGGGCAGTTTAGGGGGTTGGAGGGTGCTGTCGGAATTGCTGCTGTCGATCGCCCATACTGGCTAATCTATCTCAAATGATGACTTTTGAGCAAGCGGACGATCGCCACTCCTCTAGCACCACTTCTGTCCTGTGAACCGGGGTTGCGGGATAAGTGCGATCGAGACAAATTGTATCATGCTGGAGTTGGGCCAGCTTATCTTTAGGGAAAACGCGGGCGATCGACAATCTAGATGCTCCCAGCAGCCAGAAAAACCCTCTTACTCCCACCCGAACCCTTTACCTCATGAGCTTGTAATTGTCAATGGTAAATTATTTAATTAACAAATTGCCCGAGTATTTTCAACCGCGTATTACGCTCCGAAAAAAACGCATTATTAGCTTTTTACTAGCATTTATCCTAACTTTCCTCACTTCAAAAGTAATCTTAGAAATCATCACAGTACAAATTCCGATTTTCGGCTTTCATGATATTGTTGACCTTCAGAATCTCCAGGAAATACCACCGCAGCGGCGAGAATTTCCCGGCGACTACAGCCAGCAAAATTTGGCACTTTTTTTAGATTACTTAGTGAGCAATAACTATTGGTTTTTGTCATCCCAAGAGCTTTACGAGTATTTCATAGCAAATCCCAAAAAGCCCGTGCCGAGTGAATATCGGGATCGCCCAAAAGTCATGATTACTTTTGATGACGGGAATAAAAGCATTTATACGCACTTACTACCGATTTTAGAAACACTCGAAAATAAATACGGCAAAAAAACCAAAGCAGTTGTATTTATCAACTCCGGCTTCTTGGGTCATCAGCACTCGCTCATAAAAAAGGTAACTTGTCAAGACTTGAGAGACGGAATGCAAAAAGGTTTTTATGATATTCAATCCCACGGACTGAATCACGAAAATTTAACAAAAATTTCTCTGACAGCATTAGACCGAGAATTATCTGAAGATCAAATTAGACTGAGGAAATGCACCCAAGATTTAGACCAAAATCGAACAGTCGCCTCACACATAGCCTACCCGTTTGGCGCTGTCAACAAACAAGTTGAAAAATACGTTGCCAAATATTTCTCATCAGGATACTTGTACGACAGTTCAAAATTAAAACTGCGGTTTTTTCCACCCAATAAATACCGAATTTCCAGGTTGACAGTCAATAAAAAACACTCCGCCCAAAGACTCAGCAGGCTAGCTTCAGGAAGCTGGCTGCACAAATTAATTGGCAAATAAGCCGGAGATATTCTATCATTTTTGAGCAAATAAGATTTTTAGTAATATCATGTGCCGTAAATTAACCGTGATTCCGATCCGGGCTAGGTTCACCATTATCTATCAAAAAGCGCAAAAACTCCAGTAAACCCGCCCCGGCCGATATCTGGCGGTCAACCAACCGTACTTGATATAAATTAGCATCCCAAAAATCAGAGGTAAAAGACATGGTGAAACAAGAAAATAGTTTAGCAGTTGCTGCCGTTTCCCAACGCGCAGACGCCCTGGATGCCCTGCGCGGACTAGCAGTTTTAGCGATGGTTTTATCCGGTACAATAGCCCGGAAAACATTGCCGGCGTGGATGTATCACGCCCAACTGCCACCGCCCGACCACATTTTTAATAACAAACTGCCGGGATTAACCTGGGTTGATTTAGTTTTCCCCTTCTTTTTGTTTGCAATGGGGGCCGCGATACCGCTAGCTTTGTCGCGCCGCATCGCCAAGGGATGGGATACAAAAAAAGTGATTTTATCTATTTTGCAACGAGGCTTTTTGTTAGCATCATTTGCGATATTTCTCCAACACATTCGCCCGACTACAATTAACCCAGACGCCTCCATCCCGCAGAAGTGGTGGATGGCCTTGTTTGGATTTTTAATATTATTTTTAATGTATGTTCGCTGGCCGTCCAGGTGGTCTGTGTGGTGGCGAACCTCCTTAACCCTTGCTGGTTGGAGTGCCGGGATTAGCTTCGTATCTCACATCAAATATCCCAACGGTGTAGGCTTTTTAGTTAGCCGTAACGATATTATCTTGATGGTACTAGCAAATATGGCTGTTTTCGGCTCGCTAATTTGGCTGTTTACTCGTTCAAATACGTGGTTGCGAGTGGGATTTTTGGGCTTGCTGTTGGCGGCGCGGCTGTCTTCTCCTACTGACGGTTGGATTAATTTAGTTTGGCGGTACTCTCCTGCACCTTGGCTGTTTCAATTTGATTATTTAAAGTATTTGTTTGTAGTGATTCCCGGTACGATTGTGGGCGATTTGCTGGGTCGGTGGATAGAGTATTGTTCGCCGGAAGAGGCGAGTTATGCTAGCTGGAAGAGTTGGCGCTATTTCAGCATTATGGTTTTGATGTTTGCTGTCAATTTAGTTTTGTTAATTGGACTGCAAGCTAGATGGGTGTGGCAGACTGCATTAGTGACGGTGGTGCTGTGTTTGGGCGCTTTGGTTTTGTTGAAAAAGCCAGGGAATGTCACGGAAAATTTATTGAACCGCCTTTACAAATGGGGGTTTTATTGGGTGGTTTTGGGTTTGATGTTTGAGCCTTATGAAGGCGGAATCAAGAAAGATTCAGCGACGATGAGTTACTTGTTTATAACGGCGGGAATGGCGATTTTGCTGTTGATTGGGTTGATGATAATTATCGATGTGTTTCACAGAAAATGGTTTTTGCAGTTGTTTATTGAGAACGGGGTGAATCCGATGATTGGCTATGCAGGATTTGCGAATATTATCTGGCCGATTCTGGTTTTAAGTAAATTGGAACCAGTGATTATTGAGATGACTTCCACCAATCCGTTTATGGGTTTTTTGAGGGGGTTGGGATATACGACGATTCTGGCGTTAATTGTGGTAGTGTTTACGAGGTTTAAACTGTTTTTGAGGACATAAATTTTGAGGCGGGTAGTAAGAATTTTAGTGCTTATTGATTCAAACTAAGGGAGAGGACTTCCGTCCTCTCTAGGAACTTATTAAGATTGGAGCGATTTCAAAATACCGCTTTCCAACTGATAAATTGCTGCCATAATCCCGCTTTCAGGATTTGTGAGCAGGGACTTTTTGACATCTTTTAAGTATTCTACAATGTGTGCCCGCAAAATCGGTCTTTCTACTTTGACTGTGTGATTGTAATCCCACAAGTCCCAGATGATAATCCCGATGCCGACAATCGGGTCGATTAAACTTACTCCCAACTGACTAGCAACTGTACCGCCTGTTTTTGTTGCCATTTTGGCGGCGGCTTTGCTGGCAACTTTTGCGGTAACTTTGCTGCCAATTTTAGTTGCTACTCCCAAAATTAAGGGTTTAGCAATTAAGTAGCCGCTGCCCCCAACTAATACTTTTAATGATAAATTCGAGACGTTTCCTTTGTCGCTAATTGTGGTAGCAATATCGTTCAGATATTTGTCCCACTGTACTTGCGGTATATTATAATTGTTTTGAACTACTTTCACATTCTTGCTAACTTCGGCTATGTACAAGTTAGCAGTATCTTGAGTGATTAATTGAAATCGCAGTTGAGCATTTTTGGGTACGAGTACGCGGTTAGCAAATTCTCTTTGAAAGTCTTCGGTTAATTTTTCGGAAACAGCACGAGATGCTGCATTCATATCAAATCTGTTGAGTACGGCAGATTTCACGAAATTAAAAGGTACGGTAAACTCCATCTTTTTTTGATTGAAGTAATCGAAGTACCAATCGAGGAAACTATTGTCTAGTCTTGCAATTACTTCGGCTTCCCATTTGTCCAATTCTTGGGAGGCGAAAGTTTCGGCTGTTGTATGGGATTGTTGGATAGCGTTTTTAATGTCTTGGTTGACTTTGCTAAAATCGTGTGGCGGCGAGACTACAACTGCTGTGGTTCCGGTATTTGTTAGTGACTGGGAAATTAGAAAGTTACCTAATAGGGGAATGATGACTACTAAAATTACGATCGTCCAAATCATCGGTGTGACAGTTTTGATAAACTGAGCGATAACTCTGAGACGTTCTGTTTTCTCTGAATAGCTAATTTCTTCCTTGTCTTGACTCATCTGTCTTCCCCCTTGGAAACTCCCGCTGTACCTGTACCCAGGTCAGCGGTGAGAGGAAAAGGGGGGCAATGTCTATGCTGCATACGAATAACCATCCTTTCTGTGAATAATTGAACAATATTTGTAGCTAATTCCCGACACCAATTCGGATGCGGAAATATTGAATGAGCCACTCGTTCTTACGGCAACACGTCCAACGTATGTACCAATTTTTTTGCCAGAGGTAACGACTGCTTTGACAATATCTCCCGTTTGAAACCCTTTAACAAACTTAAACCGGGGAACATAGCGAGATGGAAAGCCAAATTTGTCGGTACGGCACATTTGACGTGTCCCGTGACCAGTTGCTTTGATCAATAGTGGCTTGTTTGTTAAAATCTTCAACGACTCAACCTTTCCGACACAAGCTGCGTCTAGCCAGTGAGTTTTAGCTAAATTTAGTCGAGTACGGTTGAATTTTGTCAAGCCGCCACTGCCAGTAGAAACAGGCAAGTCAGTTGTACGGAGTCGATTAAATAATGCCCAGCGAGTCGAATTGACTGCTGCTGCGTCTTTTAATGGACGTTTTGCTTGAGATAGAATCCGCTTCAAAATCTCTGGTTTTTTAGACAAGAATTGCTCAACATCTTGAGTACCTTTCTTTTTGTTGCAAGCGTCGCAAGCAAGACAAAGATTAGAAATGCGATTAGAGCCGCCTTTGGCTTTGGGATGAATATGTTCGACTTGTAATGGTGTATTGGTAACGCCACAGTAAGCGCACGTTCTCTCCCATTTGTTTAGCAAATATTCGCGGATCTCGTAACCATGTAAAACGCCTTGTTGATACTCGATTCCAGAAATTTCTGGGTTTTCTAGCTGTTGTAGGTCAAATCGCACAAGTTCTTGAGTAATAGAAGCAATAGGAGCGACCTTCGTCAATCTAGTTACCCAGGTTAGAGTTGTTTCAACACGATGTTGTAGGCTTGGAGCTAGCCACCCTTTAGGGCGAGTTCTATTTGAAAATTTAGCTTTCCGATAGCGAGTATGGCGATTTCTCCGGCCTCTACGCAATGAACAACGAGATTCTATACTAGCTTTGATAGCTTGACCTCGGTGAGTTAATTCTGCACCAAAGATTACGTCCTCTTCTTGCACTAATGCGATTCCAGTAGTTTTGGAGCCAGGGTCTAATTTAAGAATGATTGGTTTTTGGGGTGCTATTACCTCTACTTTGAGAATGAGTGTGAATGGATACCTTTTAAAAACAGCAGCTTTGCCATTGCTTAGCAATTTACGAGCTAGTCCTGGGCGGATTGGATTGAGCGGTCTTTTTTGGGTATCAAGTACAAAAACTAAATTAGACATTGAAGTCCTCCCTTGTGGGGTAATGTTTGCTTCGTCAATGTTTAAGGTCGGTAACTATATCAAAAGCACTGGCTTAACCCTTACACCTGTTTAACTTCTGATTTCTAGGGCCGAAAACTAGCACGCATCTTCGGGTAGGTACTTGAACACTTGCCTTAAACGTAGTGGGCGAACCACTTAGACTGGTCAACTAGGCAGTTTCTGTGCCCGCACCGTATCGGTAATCCGATCGGTGCCGGGTGATTGACGGCGGTTTCTCAACTGATGAGAGTTGGGCTAGTTTCGATTATAGGCGATCGTACCTGCGATCGTGTTACGGGTGTGTGGCCTGAGATTCTGGAAAGGTTGGGGAAAAGTCCGCGCGAAGCTACCCCAAAGGGAATCGCCAGTTTTTAATTTTTGACTGCATAGAAATTAAAGTGGTACTATTTTTGAATATATCTCAAGCTGTTAATATGACCTTAGATCCTTATTCTAAATTGATTGAAAAGTACGATCGCACTCTTCATCCGCGTTAATCTGCGTTAATCTGCCTGCATCAGCGGTTCATAAAAAAATAAAAGAGCGATCCCCCTTGAAGCGTGCCTCAAACTTGATAATCCTTATCTGATTATCTTTTAGCCTGCTTTACTTAACACAAGCAGAATGTACTGGTCAAGACTAACTCCTTCCCTTTCTGCTTTTTCTGCTAAACTCAAATGTAGAGATTTAGGAATCTGTAAAGATAGACTTCCACTATACTCAACCTCCGTTGCAGGTAAAGGAATCTCATCGCCGCACTCATAAGCAGTCTCTATCCACAATTCCCTAGCTTCCTGAATATTCTCCATCGCTTCGGACAAAGTTTCACCCTGAGACATACAGCCAGGAAGGTCTTTTATTATAGCTGTATAACCTTCAGGTTCAGGATAAAAATTGATAGGATATTTCAGGCTCAAGTAATAATCTAGGGATTTAAGCTTGACTTTCATCTTCTGATTCATCGCTCCATTCCTCTAACTTCAATAATGCCACAATTTGCCTGACGTAGACTCCTTTTACCTTCTGACCGCCCTTTTTAGGGACTGTAATCTTTAATCCATCGGCATTTCGGAAAGAATGGTGACTTCCTTTCGATCGCTTTTCTTCAAACCCAAAAGCAGTTAGGATATAGCACACATCGTCAAACCGCACTTCAGACGGGTTTGATAAAAATTGTTCGATCAGTTTTCCTAACTTACTCATCTTAACCAAATTTTCCGACTATCTATCACAGCTTTCCATGACTTACGCAGTGATAACGATTTTTTGTCATTCTGAGCGATAGCGAAGAATCTTAAGGTCGGATACTACCGTTACAATGCGTAAGTCCTGTTTCATTAGGGGGTTGTACTTATATCTAATAAGTTATTGTAATCCTCGGGGAACTCTGGAGGAATTTCAATCTTTAAAAGAGACATATAGCGATGACATATTTCTCTCGCCTCATCGATCAGTTTTTGCAAGTCATCTTTGTCAAGCCTAGTCATCTCTTCAGGCATTGGCAAGAAGACCGGGTTTTCATCTTCCTCATTGTTTAATATATTCCAGTTTGTATTCATAACATCTAAAGCGTTTTTATATTTAAAATGTTCTTTCTTGTCATAGTGAGCTATTGCTTTGTCTCTCTGATTAAAAAGTATTTTTTTCAATCCATCTAGATTCGGATCGTAATCTTGGTCACCCGGTTTTTTATATGTTAATTTAGTTTGGTCTTTCTCTAATTGTTTTCTGTCTAACTCACCTATTTCCTGGGAGTGTTCTTTCCATGATTTATAATTACTATCAACAATATTTAAAATTTTGGGAAGGCTTACAGCATCTTTATGTTGGTCATATACTTGAGACACATATAATACACACAGGTTGCGAAATCCCAAGGCAGTCATCCTCCAGAAACAAGGTGCTTTCGCGTATTTTTCTGGCGTACTATTGCAACCATAATATAAATCATAAGCTACCGACAAATAGTATTGAGCCTCCGATAGCCTATCATCAATAGAGCGAACCATATCACCAAATTCTTCTTTTTCAACTGTCATTTTGATAGTCTTTTATTGATTAACTTATAAAGTAGGGTAGGCATTACCTACCCCACTTATATAATTATAGCGGTTTTTACAGCAGTGAAAACCGGAAGTAGATGAGCTAGAGATTAAACCTGAGCCTCATTCTTCACCAAATTACCCCAACCCAAATCCTTCAGCGAATTATTCCGGCGCAGCGGACGAGTCACCAACTCCAGAATATCCCGCGCATTACCAAAGCCGTGAATCTGAGCAAAAGTAAACTCAACAGACCACTTAGTATTAATTCCCCGCGCTTCCAAAGGATTAGCGTGAGCCATACCCGTAATCACCAAATCAATATTCTGCTCGTAAATCCGCTGAAGCTGATTGTAATTGTCCGGTTTCTCCACAATCCGAGGAGTAGGAACTCCCATCTCGTGACAAGTCTTTTCTAACAAAGCCAATTCCGCCGCCTGATAGCGCTTGTCCATATAAGGAATGCCAATTTCCGGGCAAGTCATGCCACAGCGAATCAAGAAACGTGCTAAAGAAATCTCCAGCAAATTGTCGCCCATAAAGAAGACAGATTTACCGCGAATTATTTGCAGGTAATCTTCCAAACCAGCCCAGATTTGCGCTTCCCGTTCGTCCAAACCTTTTGGTTCAATTCCCAACACTGAGCAAATCTTTTCAATCCAAGCGCGAGTTCCGTCAGGGCCGATCGGGAATGGCGCACCAATTAGCTTACACTTGCGGCGGCGCATCAACGTAGAAGCAGTACGCGACAAGAACGGATTCATACCCGATACATAATAACCTTCTTCCAAGACTGGCAATTCAGTGTAGCGCTTGGAAGGAAGCCAACCGGAAACTTTGATTCCTTGCTTCTTCAATTCTAGAGTTAGCTGAGTAACAACCGGATCGGGCAAAGAACCGAAAAGTACCAGCGGTGTGTGCTTGACATATTCCGATTCATCTGCTGCAACTTCCTCTTTTTTCTTACCGAAATTCAGCAGTTGAGAGATAGCATTTCTTTCTTGCTTCTGAGCTTCTACAACAGGAGCTTTGTCAGGGCATTTAGCAGCCATCGCTGCCAAAACGGTATCTTCCCCTTGAGTAAAAGCGTAATCCAAACCGTTAGCGCGCGCTGTGACGATGGGAATGCCAATTTCTGCTTCGAGTTTCGGCGCTAAGCCTTCCAAATCCATTTTGATGATTTCGGTGGTGCAAGTGCCGATCCAGACAATTACACTCGGGTTACGATCGCGCTTAATTTGCAAGCACAGCCGCTTCAACTCATCATAATCGTTTAACTGAGCGGAAATATCGCCCTCTTCCAACTCAGCCATCGCATAGCGAGGCTCAGCAAAAATCATCACGCCCATTGCGTTTTGCAAGAAATAGCCGCAAGTCTTAGTACCGATGACCAAGAAAAAGCTATCTTCAATTTTTTGATAAAGCCAAGCTACGCAGCTAATCGGACAAAATGTGTGATAATTGCCTGTTTCGCATTCAAAGTTTAAAGCTTCCGGTTCATTAGTAGTAATAGCAGTCATATGTCAAATCTTCTCCCTTTAAATTGTTTTTAGTCTGAAACAGGACTGGATCGCCTAGCCAGGAAATACCTGTATTTTGCGATCGCATCTGTTGCTGCAGACAAGCATCAGTAGTTTTTCAGGTTGTTTTTCCTCTCGATCGCGAACAGGCCGAGCGGCGAGAAAACACCTGTGAAAGTGCGATCGCCCCGAAGCAGCGAACAATAATAGAAATACCTGGTTTTCGCGTAAATCCTCTGAAAAATAGATGCAGCCCACTCAATATTTCCGCAGCAGCCGCAGCATCCAAAATTTTGGCTAAAAAATTCTGCGCGAGGGCATACAATCCCTCACAGCAGGGATTTAGTGTTCTTCAACTCCCTCGCGGCAAAAAGCCTTTTGGCAGTTGTGAGTTTGAGCTAATTAAAAATTAACAACTCGCAACTCACAACTCACAAATAGACCGGGAAACTTCAAGAGTAGGAGAGACGCGGGCGATCGCGCAACAACCTCACTTAAAATCCGACAAAAAGCCCGAAATTTCTTCATCCTCATCGTCGGAATCCAAATCGCCGAGATCTAAAGCATCTAAATCATCTTCCTCAGGATCTCCGGTAGTTGCTTCCCCGAGATCGTCAAGTCCGAGATCGTCGAGGTCATCGTCATCAGATACAGAGAAATCGTCAATACCGTCTTCGTCCAAGTCGCCCAGATCCATGTCTAGGTCATCTGAGGTCGCTGTCCCAAACGGATCGGGTATTTCTTCGGCGACAAAATCTTCATCTTCTTCCCCAAACGGATCTGATATCCCCCCTTCGATCTCCTCAGAGGTCAAAGTTCCAAATTGTGAGGATTCTTCTTCATCGTCATCGCCGAGGTCGAGACCGTCCAAAGCCGAGGCTTCTTCATCATCGTCATCGCCGAGGTTGAGACCGTCCAAAGCCGAGGCTTCTTCATCATCGTCATCGCCGAGGTCGAGTTCTTCATCCTCATCGCCGAGGTCGAGATCGCCCAAAGCCAAGGCTTCTTCTTCCTCGTCGTTACCGAGGTCGAAGTCAGATGCAGCCTCTTCCTCGTCGTTACCGAGGTCGAAGTCAGATACGACATCTTCCTCATCCTCGCCGATGTCGAAGTCAGATACGGCGTCTTCCTCATCGTCGCCGAGCTCAAGACCGTCCAAAGCCGAGGCTTCTTCCTCATCGTCGTCCATGTCGAAGTCGGCGACTGCTTCTTCCTCATCGTCGTCCATGTCGAAGTCGGCGACTGCTTCTTCCTCATCGTCGTCCATGTCGAAGTCGGAGACTGCTTCTTCCTCATCGTCGTCCATGTCGAAGTCGGAGACTGCTTCTTCCTCGTCATCGCCCAGGTCGAAGTCAGAGACTGCTTCTTCCTCATCGTCGTCGAAGGATTCCTCCTCGGAACTCAGTGCTGACGCAGCAGCAGCCAGACCTGCGGCTCCGGCGACTCCGGCGACTACTCCGGCTGCTGCTAAGGCCGCACCACCTAATTTATTAGATTTGGCATCAGCGGGTGCAGCAGTTGCAGTTTGAGTCGCTGCGGGTGCAGCAGTTGCAGTTTGAGCCGCTGCGGGTGCAGCAGTTGCAGTTTGAGTCGCTGCGGGTGCAGCAGTTGCAGTTTGAGCCGCTGCGGGTGCAGCAGTTGCAGTTTGAGCTGCTGCTCGTGCAGCAGTTGTTGGAGTTTGGCTGGCCGTCTGTTGCGTGGTATTTGAGGGTATACCCAGCGCCAGGTCCGGGTCAAAATTTAGCCCCAACACTTCGATCAGGCTGTCTGCATCCGGCTTGAGTTTTGAGAAGGGCAGCATTAATTGCTGGAGTTCCGGCTCCAGGGCAGCCGCAATTCCCAGGATGAGGTAAGAAACAGGCCTTTTCCCGCCGTCGGGTGTGGCGACCGTGTTGTCAGCCGTCATGTGCAGGAGCAGCCAAGCCCGATTAGCCTGGTAGTAGTCCAACCACTTCTGTTTGAGAGCAACTGAAAAAGTATCAAAAAAAGCCATAACCTCTTTATCCTCATCCTGATCGCTAGACCTATTAAACCATCATCAGGTCTAGCTCATCTTCCTCCTTCTTGACCACTGGTTGGACTGGATTTAGGTAAAAATCTGATAGCAGCGAGAATAATTCGCGATCGGGCGTGTCGTTGGGCACTACTCCTTCGGGCATTGCCAAAATCTGGTCGGCGATGTTGAGGTAGTAATCGCAGACGTAGTTGAGGGAAGGATCGCTCTGGGCCATCTCAAACAAGGTTTTACCTTTGACGCGAGAAACGCGGATGTCTTCAATCAAAGGCAGCACTTCCAGCACCGGCATGGGTACAGAGTCTATGTACTTGTCGATCAAGTCGCGCTTGGAGGTGCGGTTGCCAATTAAACCGGCGAGCCGCAGCGGGTGAGTGCGGGCTTTTTCGCGGACTGAGGCGGCGATGCGGTTGGCTGCAAATAAAGCGTCGAACCCGTTGTCGGTAACAATCATGCAGTAGTCGGCGTAGTTCAAGGGGGCTGCAAAACCGCCGCACACTACGTCGCCGAGCACGTCGAAGAGGATGATGTCGTATTCGTCGAAGGCATTGAGTTCTTTGAGCAGTTTGACGGTTTCGCCGACTACATAGCCGCCACAGCCAGCTCCTGCGGGAGGGCCGCCTGCTTCCACGCAGTCAACGCCACCGTAGCCTTTGTAGATGACATCTTCGGGCCAAACGTCCTCGTAGTGATAGTCCTTTTGCTGAAGGGTGTCAATAATTGTGGGGATTAAGAAGCCCGTGAGGGTAAATGTGCTGTCGTGCTTTGGATCGCAACCGATTTGCAAAACTTTTTTGCCGCGCTTGGCTAGGGCAACGGAGATGTTGCAGCTTGTTGTCGATTTGCCAATTCCACCTTTTCCGTAAACTGCGAGTTTCACTCTTTGTTCTCCTATAGGTTTCTATCAAAACTATGAGGGCTGGGGTTTCATGCTTTTTTTCGATCGCCCAACTGCAATAGCCCCATTGCAATAGCAGGCGTTGCAATAGCCCAACTGCCATGCCCTTACTGTCAGTCGATTTGAGCCTTCCGATTTGAGATTTTAGATTGACTCCACAGATGAATCTGATGGTTCTCCCTAATGTCTAAAATTTTTCGCTCTCGACGACTTTTGTTTGGGGCTTGTATCCGTCTTTCGGTTAGGCCAATTTTGGAGCCTGCCCTGAGTCACCTCGTTGAAAGCATTATTAGCTAACTTGCGATGAAAGGAAAGGGGGCGTCTAAATGAAAATGCTAGTAAATTTGTTTATTTTGCACCTTTTGGAATCTTAACTGGTTTTTTGACTTAAAAATCTATTTTTATATTTTTTTTACATTTTTAATTGATTTTAAAATACTTTTTTAATATAAAGAGGTACAAAAATAAAACACAAATTAATGAATCAAACAATCAGGGCTTTTGGCTTTGGGGCTAGGATGCTGGTCGTTGAGGGCTTGTACGGGTAACTTGAACACGCACAAAGGCGCTAGTGGATGAGGCACACGGGATAGTGAGTTCGGTCCAGTTGGATCAGGGGAGGGCAAAGTTATAGGATTTTTGATTTTTGATTTTTGATTTTTGATGGGGAAAGAGTCATTTTGCTGGGGTTTCTGGTGTTTTGTAAAAAATTGTGAATTTTTAGGAATTGGTGGGGCAGTGTCCGAGTGTCCGAGTGAGGGAGTGTCCGAGAGTGGGGGAGGGTCCGAGGGAGAGTGGAGGATTGTCCGTATATTATGTCTTCCCCATGACTACTGATACCAGTTAAAAAAAAGAATGCAACTGTAGGCCCGTGCTCCCAACCACGAGCTTCATCAGTCATTTCCAATTCTTCACTTCTTCAATTCTTTAATTCTTCAATTCTTTAATCGAAAATATAAATGACTACTGATACCAGTTAAAAAAAAGAATGCAAATGTAGGCCCGTGATCCCAACTACGAGCTTCAATTCTTCAGTTCTTCCATTTTTCAATTCTTCAATTCTTCAATTCTTCAATCGAAAATCTAAATGACTACTAATACCAGTTTAAAAAAAGAATGCAAATATATAGCAATCCTAAATGATTGTACTCGTTACCAGGCTCTTCCTGGTAACGCAGATCCGGAGGAAGAGCCTCCATAGTCTGGGCCGAGGCAGAGCAAGAGTGACATCGGTTCCCAGGAAGAGCCTGGAATTTAAAAAAAAGAATGCAACTATAAGCCCGTGCTCCCTCCCAACTATGAGCTTCCTCAGTCATTTCCAATTCTTCAATTCTTCAATCCTTCAATCCAAAATCTAAATGACTACTAATACCACTTTAAAAAAAAGAATGCAACTGTAAGCCTGCGCTCCCAACTATGAGTTCGAGCAGTCATTTCCAATTCTTCAATTCTTCAATTCTTCAATTCTTTAATCGGAAATCTAAATGACTACTGATACCAGTTAAAAAAAAGAATGCAACTGTAGACCCGTGCTCCCAACCACGAGCTCGATCAGTCATTTCCAATTCTTCAGTCGAAAATCAAAAATCGAAAATCGAAAATCCTCTGACTGCTGACTAATGACAGCTGACGATCGGAATCTCGATCGCAAACTCAGTGCCCAGTCCCGCTTCCGAAACACAGGTGAGCCGCCCCCCGTGCTGTTCCACCACTAAATGGTAAGAAATCGACAGTCCCAACCCAGTGCCCTTGCCGACTGGTTTGGTAGTAAAAAACGGGTCAAATAATTGGCGGCGAATCTCCTCCGGTATGCCCCGCCCGTTGTCGGAAATGCGGATCGCCACAAAATCGCTGCTAACAACTTCAGTGCGAATTGTAATAGTGGGAAAAGTCAATGGAGAACTAGGATTTGAGGGGGGTGAATTTTTCCCATTTTTTGTCGCCCATTTCCCTGTCTGGATTTCTTCATCCAAAGCATCAATCGCATTGCCGATAATATTCATGAACACCTGATTGATCTGACCGGCACAGCACTGGATGTGGGGCAGATTGCCGTATTCTTTAATGATGTGAATAGATGGATGTCCGCCGTAAGCTTTGAGCCGGTGCTGCAAAATCAACAAAGTGCTTTCGAGTCCCTCGTGAATGTCAACGAGCTTGATGTTAGATTGATCCGATCGCGAAAAATTGCGCATCGACACAACTATTTGGCGGATGCGCTCGGTTCCTACTTGCATAGAAGACACGATCTTAGATAAGTCTTCTACCAAAAAATCGACTTCCATGTCTGTTGCTGCTTCCCGAATTTCCGAGACTGGTTCGGGATAGTGCTGCTGGTAAAGTTCCAACAATTGGATCAATTCTTTGATGTAGTGGCTGGCGTGGGAAAGGTTGCCGTAGATAAAATTAACAGGATTGTTAATTTCGTGAGCGATACCGGCAATCATTTGTCCCAAAGAAGACATTTTTTCGGTTTGCACTAATTGAGTTTGAGTTAGCTGCAACTTTCGCACAGTTTGCTCTAATTGCTGCGCTTGATCTTTTAAGCAACTTTGCTTTCGCCGCAGCACTTCTTCAACTCGCTGGCGCTTGATAATATCCCGTCTCAACAATTCATTTGATTCTAAAAGTTGAGCGGTGCGTTCTTCAACTTGTTTTTTTAAGTCGTCGTGAGCTTGGCGCAGGGCTTCTTGGGCCCGCTGCCGCTCTAAAACTTCTTGCTGCAAAAGTTCGTTGGCGCGCTGCAATTGGGCGGCTCGCTCGTCCACTGCTTGCTGCAAAAGCTCGATCGTCCCGTAAACTTCAGATTGGTTAAAAACTTGCGGCAAACTTGTCTCAGAGACAACGCCCAAAAGTTCTCCCTGGCTGCCAACTACTACCAAACGCCGGACGCTGTGCCGCTGCATGGACTGGTGGACACTCCAGAGGGAATCGGCGGGAGATATGCAATATAAAGGCGCACTCATGGCCTCAGTTGCCGAGATTTCCGAGAGGTTTAATTCGAGGGCGTGAAACTGCACGATGTCGCGCTCGGTGACAATGCCGATCGGAATTTCGTATTTTTGTGTTGGTGCCATCGCCCGCTCAGGATGCTGAATTTGCTCTTCGACAATGACGACGGAACTAACTTGATGCTTGACCATGAGCTGGGCTAAATCGAGGGCTGAGGCAGTTTTTGGGGCCGAAATGACTTGGTGCGTCATGACATCTGCAGCACAGCGCAAATTGGTTAGCAAGTTAACCGGTTGCAGGGCTTCGTGGATGGCTTCGCGGGTGATGATGCCCAAAAGTCGCGAGTCCTCATCGACTACGGGCAAATGCCGGATCTGGTGCTGGCGCAACGCGAACATAGCTGTGAAAATATCTGGAGACTCGGATCGTTTGAGGGTAATGGGCTCACGAGTCATTACGTCAGCAATTGTCAGTCCTACCGCACAAGCTGCGACGGTAGTTAGCTTGACGATAATATCCCGTTCTGTAAAAATGCCGATCGGCCGATTATCTTCCACGACGATGACGCAACTGCGCTTGGCCTTGCTCTTGAGAGCGTTTTGTTTTTCGCCACAAAGCTGACAGGAAACGTGCATCGGGTTCATGAGTGCCAACACTTCGGCTATCGGGGTTTCTGGAGCCACGGTGAGGGGGTGGGGGTCGATCGCCCGATCTAAAGGTGACGAGTAGATCGGCCCGCTGTTGGGCCGTCCGGCGGGTTCTGATAATTTTATTGCTGGCGACGGCAGGGCTGAATCTAGGAAATGCTGTAATTGTTGTTGTTGTAGCATGGGTGATTATTAATTTTACTTAATCAATTGTTACAAATTTCCAGACAGGGGTTGGCAGACTTAGCATTAATTAAGGGGGTGACAGATTGTCGATCGCCTAAAATCTTATTGCTAGAACACCCTTATTTAATTTTTATTTTTAAATCCTATGTCCTGGACTCCCTTAATTCATCGAATTCATCATTTGCCGCTCATCCTTGCCGGTCCGATTTTGCGCCGGACTCAAACAGAGGTCGTGACTGTGTGGCTGGCTCTGAAAGCACCCCGCCAAGTCGAACTCAAGGTTTATGCGACTGAGGGCGGAACCGGCGAAATTGTCGATCGGCCCTTGCTCCAAGGTGCGAGCTCTACCGTGCAGCTCGGCAAATACCTGCACGTAGTGGCGGTGACTGCTAAACCAATTAACAGCAATGTCTTGACATACGGGCAGATTTATGCTTATGACATCGAGTTTGCTGGGAGTCGCGAGTCGCACTCCGGGGTTCGGGTCCCAGAAAATGAGAAAGAAAATCTCATTTCTTGCCTGTGGCCGGCCTCCCCTGATTTGTCGGCTTTGGGGCCGGAGACGATCAGTTATTTCCCTCACCAGTTGCCGACTTTTGCGCTGCCGCCGAAGGATTTAAATTATTTGCGTATCGTTCACGGTTCTTGTCGCAAGCCCCACGGAGACGGGAGAGATGCCCTGCCAATCTTGGATAATTCGATCGAACAGTTTGCAGGAACGGCAAATAGCAGACCCCACCAACTGTTTTTAACGGGCGACCAAATTTACGGCGACGACGTTGCCGATGCGATGCTGTGGGCTTTGACTGATGCTGGCGATACCCTGTTGGGCTGGGAAGAGAGTCTACCCCTGATGGATGACGCCCAAATTAAAAAGAATTTGTGTATCAGTATACCTAAAATTTCGGAAAACGAAAATGCAGGCGGCCCAGAGAGGGAAATTTTTAGAGAGTCGCCAATTCAAAAACCGTCTGATGTTGAGTATGAGTCCAAAAAACCAATTCAGTTACAGCCGGGGACTCGCAGCGATATTGCCAGAGATTGTGGCGGCTTTACGGCGATGTTGGTGAATCAACCGGAAAAATCTAAAAGTCATTTGTTCGGTTTGGGGGAATATTGCGCGATGTATTTGTTAGTTTGGTCGCCGATACTTTGGTGCGCGCGTTTTCCGAAGGGTAAGGATATTTGTCCAAATTCTAAGCAGGCAAAGGTCTGGGATAAAGAAGTTGTTGAACTTGAGGGTTTTGCCCGCAATTTGTGGAGGGTGAGGAGGGCGCTAGCGAATATTCCTACTTATATGATTTGCGATGACCATGATGTTAGCGATGATTTTTATTTGAATCGAGAGTGGTGTTACCGGGTGCTGGGGAAGCCGCTGGGTCGGCGGGTGCTGCAGAATGCTTTGCTGGCTTATGCTGTGTTTCAGGCTTGGGGAAATACGCCCGCACAGTTCGATCGCGAAAAACCGGGAGATAAATTATTAAAGGCGGCTGAAAAATGGTCTGCTTCGGCGGGGACTGATGTTGCTGTTTGGGAGGAGGCGGCTTCGTATTTGGGAATTCCCAGGCTCGATCCGAAAACTAATTTGCCTAAGTTGAAATTAGATGAAGATGTTTTTGTTTTGGATCGGGATGGTGAGGGTGTAAGTGAGGTTTTGAATTGGCATTTTACTGTCAGAAGTTTTAAGCACGAGGTGATTGTGCTGGATACGCGGACTTGGCGGGGGTATCCGGTGGAAAGCCCGACCGATCCGCCGATGCTTTTGACTCACAAAGGTTTTGAGGAGCAAATTCAGAAACCTTTGAAGGAGACTGATTTGCTGAATAAAACTGGGGAGTTTGAGATTGAGGCGACGCTGGTGGTTGTGCCGACAAATTTGGTGGGTTTGTGGCTTATTGATGTGGTGCAAAAGTGGGATTTGGCACAGGGGAAGGTTTTTAGTAGTGATGCGGGGGATGCTTGGAATTTTCATGAGTTGGCTTTTGTGAAGCTGTTGGTGGAATTTTTTAAACAGCGCGATCGGGTGATTGTGTTGACGGGGGATATTCACTATGCTGCTGCTGTGCGACTGAGTTATTGGTATGATTGTCATTTTGGTGAGTGTCGATCGAATATTGAGCCTTTGGGGGGGGCGAATTATAAGTCAAGCTGTCAATATTCTGTGCTGGCGCAGTTGACTGCTAGTGCTTTTATCAATGAGGAGTGGAAAACGCATTTAGTTCATACTAAGCTTAAGTCGTTGCTTCCTGAGCGATCGCACCAATGTTTGGGATGGAATGAGCCGCTGGAATTAATGAATATTGCGAGGATGAGCAGGAAGAAGGCTGTGGCGGCTGGTTTCAAAAAGAGACAATCTCTGCCTGATTGGGGCTATCGGATTGACTGGATTAAACGGCAAAGAGCTCGGGTGTTTTTGCGCGTCGAAAAGGGAACTGCGTCAGAGAGATCGCATAAAAATAAACAATTGTCTGTGCTGCATAGGTTGTGGAATTTGATAGCGATGTTGTGGCGCAATCGCTGGCTGCAAGAGGGTGATGAGATTGTGGGATATAGCAATATTGCGATCGTCAGTTTTCAGTGGCCGGCTGATGGTGATGGGGAGAAGGCGGTGATGCAAAATGTTTATTGGCGGCCGCTTTGGGAACCGGATAGTGTGGTTTACAGTCAATATTTTGTGCCGCTGGGATTGGATGAGCCTACGGTTGATTGATCTGGTGTTTGGTTGATTTATTGTTTTGGATGTGACGGCGCCGGGAGGGCACGGCATTGCCGTTTCCCTACCTCAAAATAATCGATCGCGCGATCGGATATAACCATCGACGACACGGCGGCGTCCGGACACGGCAGTGCCGTTTCCCTACCTCAAAATGTCGATCGCACAATCAAATATAACCATCGGGGACAGGGCCCTGGGAGGACACGGCAGTGCCGTTTCCCTACCTCACAATAATCGATCGCGCCATCGGATATAACCATCGACGACACGGCCCGGGGAGGACACGGCAGTGCCGTTTCCCTACCTCAAAATGTTGATCGCGCGATCGGATATAACCATCGGGGACAGGGCCCTGGGAGGACACGGCAGTGCCGTTTCCCTACCTCACAATAATCGATCGCACAATCAAATATAACCATCGACGACACGGCGGCGTCCGGACACGGCATTGCCGTTTCCCTACCTCAAAATGTCGATCGTGCGATCGGATATAACCACCGCCCGATTCATTGTAGGGAAACGGCACTGCCGTGTCCTGATTTCTGCTTTAAAAACGCGAATCTAACAAAATAGGGTGATTTTTCTGGTGTTCTAATTTCTCAGGATTGTCGCCCCAACGCTGAGGATTGTTGGTGATGTATTGCCTTTTGCAATTCAAAGATTCTTCATCGCGGATAATTGATTCGTAAAAACCATCTTGCCAGACAGGAAATTCTGTTGTTTCGCAGAACTTATGAATGAGTCTTGTAACAGCACTTTTATAGGAACGGATTGCCGTAGGAATAGAACCGCGAACGGGTTGGCCCAATCGTTCGGGGGTAGGGACACGCCTTTGCTGTGTTTTTACGGGGGTATTGTCAACGATCGCCAAAAGTCCGTGTATGTGATCGGGCATAATCACAAATGTATCTAATTGAAAGCGGGGAAAATGATTGGGAATTTCTAGCCAACAAGTGTGGGCAAGATGACCTAAAAGATTTAATTGCATTTGACCGTCAATCACTTCGCCGAATATACACTGTCGTGCTTCGGTGCAAATGGTAATGTAATAAACACCGGGTTGAGTATAATCGTATCCTTTAATCCTTACAGAACGGCGGTGGTGTTTGTTGGGGTCGTAAGGCATTGTATGAAAATAGAATAATATTTCCCTCATTATTCTATGGGCAATAGGGCATTGGAGGAAACGGCATTGGAGGACACGGCAGTGCCGTTTCCCTACCCTAAAATGTCGATCGCCCTCGGGAGGCAAAAGAGGACACGGCAATGCCGTTTCCCTACCCCAAAATGTCGATCGCCCTCGGGAGGCAAAAGAGGACACGGCAATGCCGTTTCCCTACCCTAAAATAATCGATCGCCCTCGGGAGGCAAAAGAGGACACGGCAATGCCGTTTCCCTACCCTAAAATGTCGATCGCCCTCGGGAGGCAAAAGAGGACACGGCAATGCCGTTTCCCTACCGCAAAATAATCGATCGCCCACACAGAGCACATCACCACCACCGGATTTGTAGGGAAACGGCACGGCGCCGTGTCCGAATTTCTTGGCGCTACCCCAAAATAATCGATCGCCCGCACAGAGCACATCACCACCACCGGATTTGTAGGGAAACGGCACTGCCGTGTCCGAATTTCTTCGCGCACAATCGCATATAACCACGACCCAATTCGTAGGGAAACGGCACTGCCGTGTCCGAATTTCTGCCGTGTCCTAATTTCGGGTAACGGGTAAAATTAACCGAATTGCATGATGAATTTGCCCGCAGAGAGCACATTTCCCGATCGCCCGATCGCCCGAGCGCACATTTCCCGATCGCCCGATCGCCCGAGCGCCCGATCGCACATTTCCCAATCGCCCGATCGCCCGGATGATCCAATCGGATGCAACCATCGACAATACGGCCCCCTCCGGACACGGCAATGCCGTTTCCCTACCCCAAAAATCATCGCCCGTCCCCAAAAATTCATCGCCCATGTCTCTCAAACATCTCCCAAATCCCCCATTCCCTCCAATCGCAGGAAATGCACCCGGCCCGATCGATCGCCCGCTACAACTGTCAGTCCATCAGGTAAAACTGCACAGCAATCGAAGCCAGAATCTCCGCTGAAACTAACAATTTCTTTGCCACTAAGCAAATCCCAGATTTTGAGAGTGTTATCCCGTGAAGCGGAAATCGCGGTGAGGCCTGAGGGTGCGATCGCCACTGCTGTTACCCGGCTAGTATGACCGATGAGGATTGTAACTTCGTTACCTGTCTCGGTGTCCCAGATTGTCAGGGTTTTCTCCCATGAAGCGGAAATCACTCGTTTACCGTCTGGTGCGATCGCCACTGCATTTACCAAGGTAGTATGATCGGTGAGGGTTCTAACTTCCGTACCTGTCTCGGTGTCCCAGATTTTCAGGGTTTCATCGTTTGAAGCGGAAATCGCAGTTTTGCCGTCTGGTGCGATCGCCACTGCTATTACCGAGTCAGTATGACCCGTAAGGGTTCTAACTTCCGTACCTGCCTCAGTGTCCCAGATTTTCAGGGTTTCATCGTTTGAAGCGGAAATCGCGGTTTTGCCGTCTGGTGCGATCGCGACTGCATTTACCCGGCTAGTATGACCAGTGAGGGTTCTAACTTCCCTACCTGTCTCGGTGTCCCAGATTTTCAGGGTGTAATCCCATGAAGCGGAAATCGCGGTGAGGCCTGAGGGTGCGATCGCCACTGCATTTAGCCACTTAGTATGACCGGTGAGGGTTCTAACTTCCGTACCTGTCTCGGTGTCCCAGATTTTCAGGGTGTAATCCCGTGAAGCGGAAATCGCGGTTTTGCCGTCTGGTGAGAGATCCACTGCATTTACCGACTTAGTATGACCGGTTAGGGTTCTAACTTCCCTACCTGTCTCGGTGTTCCAGATTTTCAGGGTTTTATCCCCTGAAGCGGAAATCGCAGTTTTGCCGTCTGGTGCGATCGCCACTGCATTTAGCCAGCTAGTATGACCGATGAGGGTTCTAACTTCCGTACCTGTCTCGGTGTCCCAGATTTTCAGGGTTTCATCGTCTGAAGCGGAAATCGCAGTTTTGCCGTCTGGTGCGATCGCCACTGCTGTTACCAAGATAGTATGACCGATGAGGGTTCTAACTTCCGTACCTGTCTCGGTCTCCCAAATTTTCAGGGTGCTATCCCCTGAAGCGGAAATAGCAGTTTTGCCGTCTGGTGCGATCGCCACTGCAAATACCAAGTTAGTATGACCGGTGAGGGTTCTAAGTTCGGTACCGCTTTCTGTGTCCCAAATTTTCAGGGTTTTATCCTCTGAAGCGGAAATAGCAGTTTTGCCGTCTGGTGCGATCGCCACTGCTATTACCGAGTCAGTATGACCGGTCAGGGTTCTAACTTCCGTACCTGTCTTGGTGTCCCAGATTTTCAGGGTTTTATCCCCTGAAGCGGAAATCGCGGTTTTGCCGTCTGGTGCGATCGCCACTGCTGTTACCGAGTCAGTATGACCGGTCAGGGTTCTAACTTCCGTACCTGTCTCGGTGTCCCAGATTTTCAGGGTTTTATCCCCTGAAGCGGAAATCGCGGTTTTGCCGTCTGGTGCGATCGCCACTGCTG
>NZ_JAUBVJ010000017.1:102481-105138 GCF_036702785.1 Microcoleus sp. AR_TQ3_B6
TTACCGAGTCAGTATGACCGGTGAGGGTTCGCAGACATCCTTCTCCGGGCCGCTCTAAATTAGCCCTCAAAGGCCGCAGCCAAAGACTATCTTTCCACTGCTTGGCTTGTTCCAGCAACCCCTGAATATCAGTCATTTCAAAATCTAGCAACCTCCCCAACAATTGCCCTGCCAGTTGCGTTTTATCCTTTTCCAAAATGTGCGCCGACTTGCGAATGGCCCCTTGAATCAACTTCAGCGTTTTAGTTTGCTCCTGCGACAGCAACACATCTGGATTTCTCCCTAAATCGTAATCCTCAATTAGCGGCTGCACCCCCAACAATTTTAACTTCGCCTCAATAAAACCAAGATCCGTCACCCAACCATAATAACGGTTGAAATCTCGCCCAATCTCAATGAAATCCCTGGGTTGATGCTTCAACAAATATTCTCGCTCCGATTTACTTTGCTTCGCCAACCACACACCCAAATCGCTCATAGAGGCGCTCCTTCTACCCTGTTATTCATACCTTGGCGGTTAAGTTCTTCAACATTAACCCCCGCAGATTGCACAGTTTCATCTTTTGCCAGAAACTCGCGAAAACTGTTGTGATAAATGCTGTAGCGAATTTCGCCGCTGACTTGTTGCTGCCGCAAAAATGAATCCCATTTCTTGAGTACCTGCTGTACTTTAAAATCTGTCTCGCGTACCGATTTAGCAATCCAGCCGCGAGAAACAGCTTCGCGCGCTTTCGAGATGACGTAGATAATCTTAACTTTCATCTCCAACAGCGGATCGTCTTCCCTGCCGATCATCTGTGCCCAATGCTTCCGATAATATCCTGTCAACTCCCTAGGCAAATCTTCCAAAGAAACATCCCTGTACTCGCCGTTTTCGATATCATTCAGCACGTAGCGGAGATACATAAAATTGTTCTGGCTTTTTTGGGCCACCGCCCCCACAAACTGTTCCAGGCTCAAATCATGACTGGCAATCCAATTCTGAATCGACGCGCTATTGCTGGTGCGTTTTGCAATATAAGCCTTCGTATCTTCCAGACTTTCTGCATCGTACTGCATCAAATCAAACGGCAGATGATTCATCGGCAAAGGCAAAGATTCCGGCCGCTTGGAAACAATAAAGTAAACGTTATCCGGCAAAACTTCCGGCAAATAGAGAACGTTGCTGCCGCTGCTTTGCAAACTCAAATCGACTTCATCGAGGGCATCAACTACAAAAATTAACTTTTTCCCGCCCAATGTAGCGCTGACTTCCCCCAACAGCCGCCCTAAAAAATTGCCGTTTGCCGTCGCATTTTCCGGCAGTTGCGGATACTTATCCCTGAGTTTAAAGCCATCAATTAATTGAAGGCAGGCATTTTCGAGAAATGTTTTGGCATCAACAATCCCGTCGGAGCGCGAGTTAAAATGAGTAACGCAGCGGCGTCTCATCATCAACACGCACTGCGCCAGAATTGAACTTTTCCCGACACCAGGTTCTGCTTCTAAAACAAAATAGCCTTTCCGATTTGTTTGCAAGAAACGACCAATTTCTTCAAATACAAATCTGCGCCCGGTAAAGTCTTTAGTCCGGTCTTCAATAATCGTCTCGGACTTCAATGAAATCGGCAATCGGGGCGCGGAAGTATCGATAAATGTTTGCAGCAATTCCCGAACTTGCGCCAAATCGTCCCGGATGCCAATTTCTATGGCTGACAATTTCTCCATCACTTGACAAATCTGCTGCCTAGTTGCCACGGCCTCCAACTTTTGCAGAATTTCCCTATTTTGCAGCCCCAAATTTTTGAGTTCTGCCAAAGCAATTTGGTGCAGTTTCAACAGCATCGCGGCAAACTTTTCTCCTCCCTTCGCCGCATCCTGTTTGAGCACTCGGCAGTAAGCTTTCGGGAAAGTTGCGTACAGTTTGTCCGCAACAAATTCGACGATTTTCGCATCGAAGGATTTCCCCTGGCTGGCCGCGAATTCGTTGAGGAAAGTTGCCCAATCTGCCGTTGTCAATCCGGTAACTCGATCGAACTCCTCGGCATCCGCAGAAAAAATTAGGGTTAACTGGTCTTCGGAAATATTTAAACCCCTTGACAAGTCGGCTGTATTCGTGTTAATATCCAGCCAGTATTCAGGAGTTTTATCGGCTAATTGATTGATCGCCCTTTCAGGAGAAGGCAAATTTTTGCTAAGTGCGATCGCAATTAATTGAGGGGACAAAGCAACCTCTCTCAAAATATACGCGATCGCCTCACCCGCCGCCTCAATCAAATCGTGATTTTCCAGAATACTCGGATTTTTGCTCAACCGTTGGGTCATCCGATTTCCGAGGTCATTAGCCGCAATATTCCCCGCTATATCACCAGCAATCGCCGCCAAAATCGAAACTCCCCCAAGGGCGATCGGACCGCCTATCATGCCCGCTGCTGCTTGAGTTGCCGGATTGGCGATCGCGTTTGAAATAACTTGTCCCATAGCCATCACCGCACTGCATCCAATTACCCTATTTTTAAAATTAGCTAAGTCCCTTCGCGACATATAATAAATATTTTTATTTTCAAAATTTAGTAGTAATTATATAGCAACTATTGCAGAAGTCGTAAATTTTTTACCCCACCCCAACCCTCCCCGATGCCTTGGGGAGGGAGTAAGAGATTCACAAATGATTTAGG